>CAMCXW010000011.1 GCA_945883625.1 Spirosoma fluviale | reverse complement strand
GGTTCATCGCCAAACGGTATTTTCCAAAGGTATTTTCCCGTATTCATGTCAATGGCCTGAAGTGTTCCCCAAGGCGGTCCGATTGCCGGCAATCCTTGAGTATCTAAAAACTTGTTGTAACCCGTTATGCGGTAAGGAAGTACGGGGGTTTTTCCTTTGGTGGATACCACCTCTTTGGTTGTTTCTCCTGCTAAAAAATTAACTAATTCCTCCCGCGTTGCTCGATCAATTTGGGGAAATCCGGGCATCATTCCTTTGCCCTGAGTAATGATTTGACTCAAAAACACCTTGTTTCTGCGTTTGAATACCTCCGTGAGACTTGGGTATCCACTTGCTGGATTCCCTTGTAATTTATCCCCATGGCATGAGGCACAATACTGCGTATATGTTTTTGATGCGATCGGGGATGTCTGTTTGGTAGACACCATTGTTAGTATCCATGGCATCTCATTACTATTAATATATACAATTCCTTTTTTAGGATCTGCGCCCGCTCCGCCCCATTCGGCACCCCCATCAAAACCCGGCAAAATCAAATTGCCTTGTAGGGTAGGTGCTGCATGCCATCCCTTTTCGATTTGGCTAAATTTTTGACGGAGTTCTGATTGATTGTTGGCATACGGATTAATGTCTTTCGCCGTTATTTCGTCCGACTGCCTTGCGTACGGTTTAGGTAAAGTGGGCATCGGTTGTGTTTTCCAAGCGTGTTCGCCCACGAGGGTTGAACCTTTTACCGGTCGTTCAATAATCGGGAAAAGTGGTTTCCCTGTAACACGATCAAAACAAAATACATAGCCTTGTTTCGTGACTTGAACCACTGCATCCACTGGTTTTCCACGATGAATCACGGTAATTAAATTAGGAGGTGCCGGTAAATCTCGATCCCAAACATCATGATGTGTTGTTTGAAAATGCCAAAGCCTCTTGCCTGTTCGCGCATCTAGCGCCAAAAGGCAATTGGCAAATAAATTACTCCCTTTTCTGTTCCCGCCATAAAAATCAAATCCCGCTGAGCCTGTCGGAACATATAGAATACCACGTTTCTCATCTAAAGCCATGCCCGACCAATTATTAGCTGCGCCTGTGTACTCATTTTTATAGGCATCTTTTGGAAAGGTTTCATATCCATATTCACCTGGATAGGGGATCGTATGAAATGTCCAAGCAACTTTTCCCGTGTAAATATCATAGGCGCGAATATCGCCTGGTGCCGCGTCAGCTCCCTCCGAAAGGCGCAACGGCATGACGATTATATTCTCAAAGACAGTTCCTGGTGTATTCGAAATAATGAATTTATTTTGAGCGATGGCAGGTAATCCGGTATGTAAATCTACTTTACCCTTGTCGCCAAATGTGTCAATGGGCTTTCCTGTTTTCGCATCTAAAGCCCAGAGATTGGGGCCAACGGTATAGAGTATACGTCCTTTGGCATAACTTACGCCGCGTGATGTACTTGCCCCGTTTTTCAATGGATCCCCAAATCGCCAGATTTCTTTTCCTGTAGCAGCATCCAAGGCAAAGGCCTGCACGGATGCGGAAACCCCGTATAAAACACCATCTACGATGATGGGATTCGCCTGCATTTGGCCTGAATCAGGTAAAGAATAGGTCCATGCAACTTGCAAATCTTTGACATTTTCAGGTGTGATTTGATTTAATGTGGAGTAATGATTCCGATCCGGACCACCCAAATATGAAGCCCACTGGGTGTAATCTGTGTCTTTTTGCATCCAAGCAAGGAGTGCGAGTGCAATGAGAAGCGAAAGTGGGAAATGTAATTTCATAGGCCAACTGTCCTACTATATCTAAGGACTGTTATTTTGAATATTAAAATAGATTTGTAGCTTGCTTTCAAATCTAGACCTTGAAATTTATGAAAATTCTGTTGCAGAAATTGTTCGACTCGAACTTTTTTATTTTTTCCAACTGAAGCTTCTATCTTTTTTGTGCACATTTAGATTTAGAAAAATTTAATTACAGCTCTAATTATAAGGTATGGGATCGTTATTGGGATTATTTTTTCATTCATTGGGTGGTTTCGCCTCAGGCTCATTTTACATACCCTATCGAAAAATTCTTGTGTGGTCTTGGGAGAGTGCTTGGCTTGTTGGCGGTGTATTTTCCTGGTTGATTGTACCCATAATTGCCGCTTATTTAACTATTCCAGATTTTATGGTGATTATCCAACAAGTTGATTCGGATGTATTTTTCTGGACGTTTACGTTCGGAATTTTGTGGGGAATTGGAGGCTTGACTTTTGGATTAGCGATGCGCTATTTGGGTATGTCGCTGGGTATGTCTATTGCCTTGAGTTTGTGTAGTATTTTCGGAGCGTTGGTTCCGCCCATTTACCGTGAATTTGCGGGTGTAAATGGTGACACGATTTCGCATATTGTGGGTAGTTCAGGTGGTCAGGTTGTTTTGCTAGGTATTTTGGTATGTGTTTTTGGTATCTATTTATGTGGTAAGGCGGGCATGATGAAAGAGGGGGAATTATCTACGGAACAAAAGCAGGAAACAATTAAGGAGTTTAGTTTAATGAAGGGATTGATTGTGGCGACGATTTCAGGATTGTGTAGTGCATGTTTTAATTTTGGTATTGAGGCGGGAAAAGATATGGCAGGTGCCGCTGTGGCTAATGGCTGTGATCCCTTGTTTCAAAATAATGTTATTTTTATCGTCGTACTTTGGGGTGGTTTTTTAACCAATTTCGTGTATTGTATGTATTTGAATTTTTCGAATAAGACTTTTGGTGATTATTTGAATGCCAAAGCACCGCTTCGAATGAATTATTTATTCGCGGCAGTTGCCGGGACGACCTGGTTTTTGCAGTTCTTTTTTTATGGAATGGGGGAAAGTAAATTAGGTAATGGTGCTAGTTCATGGATTTTGCACATGGCAACCATCATTATGACTTCTAATTTTTGGGGCTTATATTTTAAAGAGTGGAAGGGTGTTTCATCTAAAACCTTTCGAACGGTGATATCAGGTATCTTGGTAATTTTGATTTCGGTTATCATCGTAGGTATAGGTAATTCAATGACTGATTGAGTATGTTAAAACTGATTAATATTGATGTATTTTCCTCAACGCCCAAATATCGGCAGTTGGCAAATTCCATTATCAAAGGAATCCAATCTGGTCAGATTAAACAAGGTGATGTTCTACCTTCGATTAATGAATTAAGCTTTGAGCATTATATTTCGCGGATTACGGTGGAGAAGGGATATAATTATTTGAAGTCGTTGGGTATCGTAGAATCGGTTCGAGGCAAGGGCTTTTTCGTGAGCGTCGGCGGCGTCCCCCCTAATTTTCGCATCTTTTTGTTATTCAATAAGTTATCTGTTCACAAAAAAATTATTTATGATTCCTTTGTGGCCGCTATGGGGCCTGGGGTAGGTATTGACTTTTACATTTACAATAATGATTTTAACTTATTTAAGCGAATTGTATCGAAGCGTGAATTGGACTATTCTCATATAGTTATTATTCCTCATTTCATTGAGGGTGACTCCATCGCGGTTGATTTCATTAATTCGTTGCCGAAGGATAAGCTCATTTTGGTGGATAAATTAATTCCGGGTATTCAAGGCTCCTATGGTGCCATTTATGAGGATTTTGAAAATGATATATATAAAACGTTGGTGGAAGCGAAAGATGCACTAATGAAATACCAAAAAGTGCAACTTGTGTTTCCGCTATCTAGTTATTATTCCATTGAAATCTTACGTGGTTTTGAGCACTTTTGCCGTGACTTTGCATTTGAGTTTGCTGTCGTGGAACATGCTGAGCCTGAAGCGGGTAGCGTTTACATAATGGTTATGGAAGATGATTTAATAGATATATTGGATAAAATCAAAGAAAAAAACCTAACGCTTGGTAAGGAAGTAGGGTTGATTTCTTATAATGAAACTCCGATCAAGCGACTCTTATTTGAGGGAATTTCAACGATATCTACTGATTTCGTAAAAATGGGCGAAACGGCAGCTGAGCTAGTGATTACCAATTCGCGTACAAAGATTACAAATCCATTCTCTTTCATTCGCCGCGCATCCTTGTAAGACGTGGTATTTACCAAATTTTATTTGGTAAAATTCTAATTTGGCAGTCCTATATCTTTGTATTTTCGGTAAAATAATAGCATTTTTGTAGCTTAATTTTAGTTAGAGCGCTTACATATTTAAATTATAGAAATGAGTAATTCTCCAAAAACCTTGTTTGATAAAGTTTGGGATTCCCATGTGATTCGGAAGATTGAAGATGGTCCGGATGTTTTCTTTATTGATCGTCATTTTATTCATGAGGTAACCAGTCCGGTTGCTTTTTTAGGTTTAAAAACACGTGGTATAGGTGTTATGTATCCTGAGCGTACGTTTGCAACGGCTGATCATAATACGCCTACAATTAACCAACACCTTCCTGTTGAGGATGCGTTATCGGCGAATCAATTAAAGCAATTAGCCACTAATTCTGCTAAGCATGGAATTACACATTGGGGTTTAGGTGATCCTAAAAATGGTATTGTGCACGTAGTAGGACCTGAAAATGGGATTACTTTGCCTGGATTTACGATTGTTTGTGGTGATTCACATACGTCAACTCATGGCGCGTTTGGTGCGATTGCATTTGGCATAGGTACATCAGAAGTTGAGATGGTTTTATCTTCTCAATGTATTATGCAACCTAAGCCTAAAAAGATGCGCATCAACGTAAATGGTGTTTTAGGAAAAGGTGTTACGCCCAAAGACGTCGCTTTATATATTATTTCAAAGTTGACAACCTCCGGTGCGACAGGTTATTTCGTTGAATACGCGGGCGATGTGTTTGAAAATATGTCGATGGAAGGTCGAATGACGGTTTGTAATTTAAGTATTGAGATGGGGGCCCGTGGTGGAATGATTGCACCAGATCAGACGACATTCGATTATATCGAAGGACGTGAGTTAGCTCCTAAGGGTTCAGATTGGGATACGCAATTAGCTTATTGGAAAACATTAAAGACTGACCAAGGAGCAACTTTTGACGAAGAAATTAATTTTAATGCTGCTGATATTGAGCCGATGATTACCTACGGAACTAATCCGGGAATGGGTATGGGTATCTCGAAGCATATTCCAAAAGCTACAGATGTAGAAGGTGGAGTAGCCACATATGCGAAGTCATTAGATTACATGGGATTCTCGGAGGATGATTCGATGATCGGCAAGCAAGTTGATTACGTGTTTATTGGTTCGTGTACCAATGGTCGGATTGAAGACTTTAGAGCGTTTGCATCGATTGTTAAGGGACGCAAAAAAGCGGATCATGTGACGGCTTGGGTAGTTCCAGGTTCACATATTGTGGAAGCACAAATTAAGGAAGAAGGTATTTTGGATATATTGATGGAAGCGGGATTTGTGTTGCGCCAACCGGGTTGTTCGGCATGTTTAGCCATGAATGATGATAAGATTCCAGCTGGAAAATATGCGGTCAGTACATCGAATCGTAATTTTGAAGGCCGACAAGGCCCTGGATCTCGTACGTTATTGGCAAGTCCATTAGTAGCTGCTGCGGCGGCAGTGACCGGAGTTGTGACAGATCCAAGACAATTTTTATAAGAATAAAAAGAGAGCAATATGGCTTACGATAGTTTTAGTGTTTTGACAAGTACGGCGGTTCCCATGCCTATTGAGAATGTGGATACCGACCAAATCATCCCAGCGCGTTTCTTGAAAGCAACGGAGCGTACAGGTTTCGGTGATAATTTATTTAGAGATTGGCGTTACGATAAAAACGATCAGCCTAAGGCGGATTTCGTTTTGAATAACCCAACCTATTCAGGAAAGATTTTGGTGGGAGGGAAGAACTTCGGTTCAGGATCTTCACGTGAGCATGCAGCTTGGGCGATTTATGACTACGGTTTTCGTTGTGTTGTATCGTCTTTCTTTGCAGATATTTTTAGAGGTAATTCGATCAACGTAGGTATTTTGCCAGTTCAAGTTTCACCTGAATTTTTGCATCAAATTTTTGAAGCCATTGAAAAAGATGCTAACTCTGAATTAGTGGTGGATTTACCAGCGCAAACAATTACGATTGCGTCAACAGGTGCTTCGGAATCTTTTGAGATTAATGGCTATAAGAAACATAATTTATTAAATGGTTTCGATGACATTGATTACCTACAAGCGATGAAATCAGAGATCGCAGCTTTTGCAACTAATCGCTAATCAGATGCGTCATATTGAAATCATGGATACCACCCTTCGGGATGGGGAGCAGACAAGTGGTGTATCTTTTTCAGCTACCGAGAAGTTAACAATTGCCCAATTGTTATTGACTGAATTAAAGGTCGATCGCATTGAGATTGCGTCAGCGCGTGTCTCTGAAGGTGAATTTCAAGCGGTAAAAAAAATCACATCCTGGGCCAATTCAGTTGGTTATCTAGATCGTGTCGAAGTTCTGACATTTGTGGATGGTGGTACTTCAGTCCAGTGGATGGTAGATGCGGGAGCGAAGGTGATGAATTTATTGACTAAGGGGTCATTGAATCATTTACAACACCAATTGAAAAAAACGCCGGAACAGCATTTTGCTGAAATCGAAGAAACTATTCGGTTGGCAATTTCAAATGATCTTTCTGTTAATGTTTACTTAGAGGATTGGAGTAACGGCATGCGTAATTCGAAGGATTACGTATTACAATACTTAGACTTTTTGACTCAATTGCCCATAAAGCGTGTCTTACTACCTGATACGTTAGGTGTGTTAACACATTGGGAAACAGCAGCTTATGTGAAAGAGTTGGTTGATCGTTATCCAACTACCCATTTTGATTTTCATGCTCATAATGATTATGATTTAGGGACAGCGAATGCCTTAGAAGCTGTGCGAAATGGTGTTCATGGTCTTCATTTAACAGTCAATGGAATGGGCGAACGTGCTGGAAATGCACCTTTAGCTTCTGTCATAGCTGTTTTGAATGATTATCAAAAAGATATCAAAACGTCGGTTTGTGAGAAATCTTTGTATACCGTAAGTAAGTTGGTGGAATCTTTCTCGGGTTTTCGTATTCCTGTCAATAAACCAGTTGTGGGGGAAAATGTGTTTACGCAAACCGCTGGAATTCACGCGGATGGTGACAAGAAGAACAATCTATATTTTAATGAATTGATGCCGGAACGTTTTGGTCGTGCGCGAAAATATGCGTTGGGTAAAACATCTGGTAAGGCGAATATTGAGAATAACTTGTCGGCATTAGGTATTCAGCTTTCTGACCAAGATTTAAAGAAAGTTACGCAGCGTATCATTGAATTGGGTGACCGTAAAGAGGTTGTTACCCAAGATGATTTACCGTATATTATTTCGGATGTATTGGATTCCAATACAATTGAAGAACGTGTTCAGGTACTGAATTATGTGTTGACACATTCAAAAGATTTACGTCCTTCGGTGACTTTGAAGATTTCAGTTGATGGTGAAATATTTGAAGAGCATGCACAAGGGGATGGTCAATATGACGCATTTATGCATGCTTTGGCTATAATTTTTGAAAAGAAAGGTCAGAAATTAGCTCAATTAACGGATTATGCCGTTCGTATTCCTCCTGGAGGAGAATCGGATGCCTTGTGTGAAACGATTATTACGTGGTCATATGGAGAGCGTGAATTGATTACACGTGGACTTGATAGTGATCAAACGGTTTCGGCGATAAAGGCAACTCAAAAAATGTTGAATTTGATTTAATACATATAGAAAATGGCTAAAAAACATATCCTAATCGTTCCAGGTGATGGAATTGGACAAGAAGTAACTGAGGTTGGTAAAAAAGTATTGCAAAAAATTGCGGCCAAATTTGGTCATGATTTTACATATGATGATGCCTTGATTGGTCATGTGGCGATCGAAGCAACGGGCGAAGCGCTACCAGCTGAAACATTAGCAAAAATGAAAGCCTCCGATGCTGTGCTTTTTGGAGCAGTTGGGCATCCAAAATACGATAATGATCCATCAGCTAAGGTTCGTCCTGAGCAAGGATTGTTAAAGATGCGCAAGGAATTAGGTTTGTACGCGAATCTACGTCCGATTAAATTGTTTGATGAGCTATTGTCTGCATCAAGCATTAAGCCTGAGATCTTAAAAGGAGCTGATATTTTGTTTTTCCGTGAGTTAACGGGTGATATTTATTTTGGTGAAAAAGGGCGTAAAAACAATGGAGACACAGCCTATGATGTTGCTGAATACAGTCGGTATGAGGTAGAACGTATTGGTCGTAAAGCATTTGAAGCTGCTCGGACACGTAAGAAACATTTGGTTTCAGTTGACAAAGCAAACGTATTGGAGTCATCCCGTTTATGGCGAGAAGAGATTCAAAAACTAGCCTTAGAATATCCGGATGTTACCGTTGAATATCAATTTGTTGATGCCACCGCGATGTTGTTAATCAAAGATCCAAAGCGTTTTGACGTAGTTGTTACGGCTAATTTATTCGGAGATATTTTAACGGATGAAGCATCTCAAATTGCAGGATCTATGGGTATGCTGGCCTCTGCATCTATCGGTGATGGAACGGGTGTTTATGAGCCTATTCACGGTTCTGCGCACGATATTACTGGAATGGGTTTAGCGAATCCAATGGCATCTGTATTGTCGGTTGCCCTTCTTTTAGACATTTCCTTTGGTTTGAAGGCTGAATCTGATGTCGTGATTAATGCAGTAGATCAAGTATTGAAGAAAGGTTTCCGTACAGGAGATATCGCTGATGCGTCAACTGATAAATCAATGATTCTTGGAACGGATGCGATCGGAGAAGAAATTCTAAAGTTGATTTAATCTTTAAATTTTATTTCTAATTTTAAGGCCTGCGACATATTTCGCAGGCCTTATTTTTTTGTCTATGCGGTTTATATTCTTTTTGCTTGTTTCATGTAGTGTTTTTGGCCAACAAACCATTCAGGTTACCGATTTACTAAAAATTAAAACAGCAGGGAAGCCGTTGTTTTCTTCTGATGGAAAGTCCTTTTTGTTTGCTGTTACGTCGATAGAGGATGATGCGGAGAAAAAAGGGGATTTTGTTTACCAAACACATTTGCATGTGGCAGATATTACTTCCAAGGTTATTCGCCCGTTAACTGCCGGAAAATTCAGCATTTCAAATCCTACTTGGAGTCCAGATGGGCATCATATTCTTTTTTCGCGTGACCTAGGTTCAAAGTCTCAAGCGTATATTTTGTCGCTTTCTGGCGGCGAACCTATGGCGGCAACTTCCGTTGTATCAGGTGTTCAAAATCCAGTATGGTCCAAATCTGGTGATGCATTGTTTTTTCAATCTTCGATTTCATTGAAGGATTTTTATTCAGATACGACATGGAATAAAGCGAAAAGTAGACCTTCGTGGGCGCTTGAAAAGCCTGGGATTGAAACGGCCAACTACGTACCTCAGTCAAAAGCGAATCCCAATGGCAATTTAGATGAGATTCGTGCCTATTTAGCTCAAAACGAAAAAGACAAAAAGGCCAAAGTTATTAATCGTCTTCAATTTCAAGAGGAGACGACTACTTCAGGTGAAATGATGTTATCGGCACTGTTTATGCAGCCGACTACCCCAGGTTCGAAGCCTATTCAAGTAAATAATCCATTTCATCGTTGGTCAGATTGGGAGCAAATGAATGCGAATGAATTACTGGTTATTTTGCCTGCGGATAGTTTGACGCATCCAGATAAGGCATTAGAAAGTCAAATTGTTTCGTTTGATATGCGTTCTAAAATGTATAAATCAGTTTTAATTAAGTCTGGTTATCGGTATTCAAATCTTAGTCTAAGTACTCAAGGCGACCAATTGGCTTTTTTTGAATCTAAGGTTAGTGGTGTTGCTAATTCCGTTTTAAAAATATTGAATTTTAATTCGGGTATTATTCAGACGGTGAATTTAGATCGGGTGATTACGCAAGTAAAATGGTCTTCGGATGACGCTAAATTATTTCTAACACCACAAGATCATGGTGCCGTGCCTATCATTTCATACACGGTGGCTACCCAACAATTTGAAACGTTGACTTCCATGGAAGATGGCGTATTGGGATTTGATTTTAATGGCAGTGATTTTGTTTATACTAAAACAGGGATCACGAATCCGTCTGAATTATATCTTCTTTCGCAGGGTAAGGAAACGCAATTTACGAGCCTGAATTCTGGTTGGTTAGCATCTAAGACTTTATCGAAGGCAGAAAAACATGTGTTTACGAATGCCAAAGGTCAAGTTGTTGATTATTGGGTAATGAAGCCAATTGGCTATGTGGCAGGTAAGAAATATCCACTAGTTACTGAAATTCATGGAGGACCTACAGCGATGTGGGGTACGGGTGAGTCAAGTATGTGGCATGAATTTCAATATTATGCGGCTCAGGGAATGGGGATTGTCTATTGCAATCCGCGTGGTAGTGGTGGGTATGGAACGTCATTTATGGCTAGTAATGTGAAAGATTGGGGAGCGGGACCGATGGCAGATGTGATGAAAGCTACTGATTTAGCCATTAAAGAAGGTTGGGCAGATACGACGCGTTTAGCAGTAACAGGAGGTTCATATGCAGGTTATCTTGTGACTTGGATTGTTGGTCATACCAATCGATTTAAAGTTGCTGCTTCACAGCGTGGCGTATATGAATTGTCAACGTTTTTTGGAGAGGGCAATGCGTGGCGTTTGGTGCCCAATTATTTTGGCGGGTATCCGTGGGAAAAAGCAACACGTGCTATATTAGACCGCGAATCACCGTTGACCTATGTGGCTAATATCAAAACACCGCTGATTATTTTCCATGGTGAAAATGACTTACGTACAGGTGTGATTCAAAGTGAGATGTTATATAAGAGTTTGAAGCAATTGGGCCGCGAGGTTGAATATGTACGTCATCCAGGAGCTTCGCATGAAATTACGCGTGCGGGTAATAATCGCCAACGGATCGATCAGATGTTACGGACGTGGGAGTTTTTTGCTAGATATTTATAAAAATGCGGCTGCATTTTTATAAATATCTAGTCGCTAGTCATTAGTCGCTAGTCATTAGTCGCTAGTCCAGTAATGATATCTACATCAATAACTAGCGACTAGTGACTAACGTCTTATGTCTAACGTCCAGCGTCTAACGGTCTAACGTCTAATTAAAATACCTCCAATCCTCATTCCCCTTTACCTTCAGTAAAGATTGATAGATCAATTCAATTACCGCCTCCATATCGCTTTTGGCAATTGTTTCAACGGTTGTATGCATGTATTTTAAGGGCAATGAAATCAAGGCAGAAGCAACACCTTCTGTTGCATAGGCAAACGCATCGGTATCCGTTCCAGTGGAGCGTGAAACGGCTTGACGTTGGAAGTCAATGTTGTTTTCTTTCGCTACATCAATGATAAAATCACGCACATTATTTTGAACCGCTGGTCCATAGCAAATAACTGGCCCTTTTCCGCACGACATATCACCTTGGATTTTCTTGTTGTACATGGGTGATTGCGTGTCATGTGTCACATCTGTAATAAATGCCAAATCCGGTTTCAAGCGGCGAACAATCATTTCTGCTCCGCGTAGGCCAATTTCCTCTTGTACGGAATTAACAACGTATAATGTAAAGGGTAGTTTTACTTTATTTTCTTTTAGTTTTTTGGCTACTTGTGCAATCATGTATCCACCAATGCGGTTGTCAAGGGCACGGCCAACTAAATATTTTCCGTTCAATTCGGTGAGGCCATCTTCAAACGTAACTACGGTGCCAACGTGAATACCCATTTCCTCTACTTCTTTCTTATTCGATGCACCGCAGTCGATGAATATATCATCTATCGTAGGGGCTTTGTCTTTAGCAAGGTCACGAACGTGGATAGCAGGCCAACCGAATATGCCTTTTACCACTTTGTCTTTTGTGTGGATATTAGCACGCATAGATGGTGCAATTAGTGCATCTGATCCTCCATTCCGACGTAAAAACAGGTAACCATTATCATCAATGTAATTGACAAACCAAGATATTTCATCCGCATGTGCTTCGATAACTACCTTGTAGGGCTGACCAGGATTAATTACACCAACGGCAGTTCCATAGGTATCAATGATTTTTTCATCGATGTAAGGCTTGATATATTCTAACCATATTTCTTGTCCCGAAGATTCAAACCCGGTGGGAGATGCGTTGTTCAGGTAGGTATATAAAAATTCGTTGGCTGCTTTTGGCATATATTTTACTTATTGTTTGAGTGCGCAAATTACGAAACATGTGGTAAAAACTATTTTTGTTTTTCGATTATTTCATTTCAAATTAATCGTGAATTTTATGGTTTAAAGGAGATAAATCGTATTTTTGAAAGTTACAAATAGCCAAAGTCAAAAATAATCTAGTGATGAAAAAAATAGCTGTATTTACATCGGGTGGTGATGCCCCAGGCATGAACGCATGTATTCGAGCAGTCGTACGTGGTGCTGCTTATCACGGTGTGGAAGTTTACGGTATTGTGCGCGGTTACAATGGAATGATCAAAGGTGATATTATTCCTCTAAATTCGCAGTCGGTAAGTAACATCATTCAGCGCGGGGGGACAATTTTAAAATCAGCACGTTCAAAAGAATTTATGACTTCAGAAGGTCGTCAAAAAGCTTACGATCAGTTAAAAGAAAAAGGAATTGAAGGATTAGTAGCGATTGGAGGAAATGGAACATTTACAGGAGCTGAGATTTTTTTTAATGAGTATAAAATACCAACCGTAGGTGCACCGGGTACAATTGATAATGATTTATACGGTACGGATTATACGATTGGTTTTGATACAGCTGTAAACACAGCTTTAGATGCAATTGATAAAATTAGGGATACGGCAGATTCACATGACCGTGTCTTTTTTATTGAGGTTATGGGACGTGATTCAGGTTATATCGCGGTTCAGTGTGGAATTGCTGGAGGTGCTGAAGCGTTGTTAATTCCAGAAAATTTAACGCCCATTGATGAAGTTGTGACGATACTTAATACGGGTTTTGCTAAGCAAAAATCATCTTCTATTGTTATTGTTGCCGAAGGTGATGAAGAAGGTAATGCGCAAGTTGTTGCCAAGAAAATCAAAGAAAAAATGGGTAACGTGATCGATATTCGTGTAACTACATTGGGACATATCCAGCGTGGAGGAATTCCAACAGCCTATGACCGTATACTTGCCTCACGCCTTGGACTCGGGGCTTTAGAGGGTTTATTGCGTGGAGAAAAGAATGTGATGGCAGGTGTAATTAATAATCAGTTAGTTTATACGCCTTTTCATGATACGATCACAAAGAAAAAACCAGTATCAGAGGATTTGATTCGTATGGTTGAAATTTTATCAACCTAAGCATATCCACTAAGCTTATAAATCACTAAGCCAAATACCTCTCTAATCAGTTGGGAAAATCGTGCCAAATGATTTTCTGAAGGTATTAACCATTCAAGGACACCCATCGGGCTGTCCTTTTTTTTATGATCCACTGGATAAGCCACTGGATTTAAGCCGACTTTTTCAAAGCAAGCTAGCGAACGGCGCATATGCGCTGCGGAGGTAATTAGTAATATGGGGTCACGTGTTTCACGTAAGATTATTTGTGTATAAGTTGCGTTTTCTCGCGTATTTCGAGCTTTTCCTTCTTGGATAATATCAGATGAATCCACACCCATAGCATGCATGAATTTAGCTGCTTGTGCAGTTTCGCGAATTTGATCTGTTCGAAGACCCTTTATGCTTGTGTCACCGCCTGTAATGATGATTTTAGTTATAACACCCGACTTATAGAGTAAAATCGGTTGCAACATGCGATCTGCAGTTTCACCCACATTGATTCTTTGTGGATCCTCTTGTGGATTCTTGATAAAACCACCTCCGAGCACAACTCCGTAGGTGAATTTTTGATTGGGTTTAAGGATTTTTTGAGGTAGTTCATACCAACGATACAACTGATTGACAAAATACCCGTTGGTGAATAGCACCATCATCCCCAAACTCAAACTTAATATTTTGGTATTTTTCTTCCAAATTCCAATGATTAAGCTTATTAAAATCCAACTAATTGGTAAAAGTATAAAATCGATAATTTTCGATAGCGTAAAAAACATTGTAAATTTCGTTTCGTAATAAGTTTCAATTTATTCTAATTATATGAAATTCATCTTATCCTGCTGCCTATTTTTCCTTCTTGCTGGAGGTGCTCTCGGTCAAAAAACAGCTACTTATGAGATTAAGGGTACAATTAAAGGTTTAAAAAATGTTGATGTGTATTTGGCGCATTATTTTGGTTCGACCCAACAAGTCATTAAAGATACAGCGCGGGCGAATGAGTTAGGTCAATTTACATTTCAGGGGAAGGAAGAATTAGCCAAAGGATTGTATTTAGTTAGTTTTTCGGGAAATAAATATTTGGATTTAATTATTGGTTCGGATCATTTTAGTTTCGAGACCGATACATTGGATGTGGTTACAAATATGAAAGTGATTGGTTCGGAAGAGAATGCGGCGTTTTATATGTTTCAACAAGAAATGTTTAAACAATATCAGACCTTACAAAAGCTCACGGATGCGCAGCAAGTAGAGGCGTCTAAAAAACGAATTGTAGCCTACCAAAAGGACTGGATGCTAAAGAATCGATCATTATTTGTATCCAAATTAATTAAGGCCACTTTTGAGCCTGAAATACCTCCCTATAAAAATCCTGTTAAGAACGCAGTTGATAGTGCTTCGTTGTATAAATTTCAATTTTCATTTTACAAAAAACACTATTTTGATAATATTGATTTGAATGACGAACGATTTATTCGTACGCCATTCTTGCAGCGTAAAATCGAGAAATATTTTGAGGACTTGGTTGTGCAAGAATCAGATTCTATTAGCAAAGACACCGATGCATTATTAGCTAAAATAAAGCAAGTTGATGTGCGAAAATATGTCATTTATAAAATTGCTAGCACCTATGAAAACCACAATATTGTAGGTACTGATGGTGCTTTTGTTCACATAGCTGAGAAATATTACATCGGCGAACCTGCACTTTGGGATACGACAACAGTTCGTAAAATGAAGGAAAGATTGCTTATTATCAAGCCTTTGATTATTGGCAAAAAGATTCCAGAAATGGTATTAACCGATCCTGCGGGGAAACGACTTCTTTTGTCTACAGTTCCCAAAAACTACACGGTCGTTTTTATATACGATCCAGAATGTACTCATTGTAAAGAGGAGACTCCTAAATTGCTCCAACAAGAACTTTTTTTTAAAGAAAAAAATATAGGTGTTTTCGCCGCTAGTATTGTGCGTGACAAAACTTTATGGAAGAAGTTTATCGAGGAATTTAAGATTCAATCCTGGTATAATGGAATTGATATTCATTTAAATGCTAAGAGCGGGGTAGAGGAATACTATACAGATTTTAAGAATACGTTTGACGTGTATGCTACTCCGGTCATTTATGTGCTTGATAAATCAAAACGGATTATTGGAAAACGCATTCCTGCGGATAAAATTCAAGATTTTATCAACTTTTATGAGCGAAAAAAATAGTTAGTTGATTTTCTTTTTAACGTATTTTTTGTTTCGTATAACCTTTTTTACTTGATATTTTTTCCGGTATATTAAGCGTGTTTTCTGGTAAAATTTGGTGCTAAATTTAGGCATAGTCTCTAATTCCAGTGATCGGTAGGGAAGCAGCATGAGTTCGTTTTCAAAGCCAACGACTTTTAGTTTAACTTTCGCTAGACCCACTTTTTTTAGATTTATCATTCTTGCCGCAGCTTCTGTTAAATCAATGATTCGTCCTCGTTTATATGGTCCGCGATCATTAATGCGAACAATCACTGATTTCTTATTATATATATTAGTGACTTCAATAAGTGTATTAAATGGATATATGCGATGGGCAGCTGTATATGTATTTCTTTTTAATTTTTCTTGATTAGCGGTTTTTTTAGCGTAAAATTGGTTGGAGTAAAATGAAGCTATACCATAACTTTCTTCGCCGAGTTCTTGCGCAGGTAGCGAATAAACGGTGAAATAGAGAAACAATAAAACCAAATATATTTTACTCAATGGACTTTGTGAATAGAGGTTAAAGTTTAGATTTTATTATC
This sequence comes from Spirosoma fluviale, assembly GCA_945883625.1. GTDB lineage: Bacteria > Bacteroidota > Bacteroidia > Cytophagales > Spirosomataceae > Aquirufa > Aquirufa fluvialis_E. Next base: position 40,714 of record CAMCXW010000011.1, on the reverse strand, counting down.
GCAATTAAAAACTTTGTACGTAGAACGCTGATTTATATGACTCTAGCAATGATAAATTTTTTCATAAATATTTGAGTGAATCAGATTATATAGTAGATTTACGAATTGTGAAACCAAAATTTTAGTTTAAAGTGGAAGAAAGAGATAGAGAAGAATTATTTTCAAAACGTATCCGAGCTGGTAAAAGAACCTATTTTTTTGATGTTAAGTCAACACGCTCGTTGGATTATTACATTACAATAACAGAAAGTCGACGGCATCAGAAGGAAGATGGATTTGTATACGAAAAGCACAAGATGTTTTTATACAAAGAAGATTTTGACAAGTTTGTTGAAGGTTTGAATGAAACTGTTAACCACGTTAAAACTGAGCTTATGCCTGATGTTGATTTTAATTCCTTTAAGCGTGAAGAAGATGAATTTGGTAGTACAGATCTTAAGTGGGAATAAGATTTTTCAATAAATACGAAAAAAGCCTCTGAGTAATCAGGGGCTTTTTGATTTTTAGCCGTACTTTTATGGCTTCATTTTTTAATGTAATTATGGGATTAACTTGTGGTATTGTTGGTTTACCTAATGTAGGCAAATCTACGTTGTTTAGTGCTATTTCGTCTAATAAAGCTGAGGCAGCGAATTATCCTTTTTGTACGATTGAGCCGAATGTGGGGATTGTTACTGTTCCTGATGAGCGCTTAAATATCTTAGCTGAATTTGTAAAGCCTAATCGGATTTTGCCAACTGTTATTGAATTTACAGATATCGCCGGTTTGGTGAAAGGGGCATCAACTGGTGCAGGTCTTGGTAATAAGTTTTTAGCCAATATCCGTGAGGTAGATGCCATCATTCATGTGGTTCGTTGTTTTGAAGATGAAAATATTATCCACGTAGAGGGGCGTGTTAATCCGATTTCTGATAAAGAAATCATCGACATGGAATTACAGTTAAAGGATTTAGAATCCGTTGACAAAAAAATACAAAAAATTGAACGTGCGGCTAAGAATGGTGATGCGAAAGCGAAGCAAGAGCTTGCTGCGGTCCAACAATTTAAATCGGCTTTAGAAGCGGGGCGTTCGGCAAGAACTGTTGAGATGGATGCTGAATTACGTGAAACAGCCATAGGAGAGTTGTGTTTATTGACTGACAAGCCTGTGATTTATGTAGCGAATGTGGATGAAGATTCAGTAGCCAAAGGTGGAAATGAACACGTGGAAGCATTGCGTGCCAATGTTCAGGCTGAAGGAGCCGAAGTAATCGTTATTTGTGCGGCCTTGGAAGCTCAAATAGCTGAAATGGAAGAGGAAGAAGAACGTGTTATGTTTTTAAATGAATATGGGTTAACAGAGTCAGGTTTAAGTAAGTTGATCCGTAGTTCATATGCCTTATTGAATCTCATTACCTATTTCACAGCTGGTGTACAAGAAGTTCGTGCTTGGACGATACAAAAAGGTTGGAAGGCACCTCAAGCTGCTGGTGTTATTCATACTGATTTTGAGCGCGGATTTATACGCGCTGAGGTGATTAAAATGGCCGATTATCAAACATATAAAAGTGAGGCTGCTTGTAAAGAAGCAGGCAAGTTGAGTGTGGAAGGTAAAGATTACGTTGTGCACGATGGAGATATCATGCATTTTAGATTCAACGTTTAACGAATTGAGTTGATGCGCTGAAAGCCAATTAACGCGTCGATTCGTGTACCTGGTTTTCTGAAATAAACCAAAATGTCATATTGGTTTTCAGTTTGAGCATAATTCCCTTCCAAGTAATCGGAAGGGTTTTTTGTTTCAAAACGGTAGTTATATATTCCTTGCTTGAGTACTAAATTAGCCTGATACATACCTGATGTAGGATTGTAGGTCATTTTGTTTGTCGCATTTTTTTGATAATTATTAAAGCCGCCTGTTACATAGACGTCTTCGGGCGCTTGATTAGTCGCTTTTAAGTTAAACTGGCAAATGACATAATCTGCGTAGCGCGTGTCATGGACGTTTTCATAATTGCTGATAATGTAATGGCCATTTAAATCCCTTCGTTCTGTGTAGGTATATAATCCTTGTGGAACTTCCACTTGTGTTTTCACGATCGTTTCCGTTTCCTTTTCCTCAATGCTAGAAACAAAATTCAATTTTTGTTGCACACTGCGTAAATCAATTAATCGAAATTCATTTCCCGCGAGGACACTATTTTCTTGATTAAAACTCGGGAAACGAATGCTACGATCCATGCTGTTAATCACAGGTTTGGGTAGATTTTTTAAGATGAAATTTGGTTCATTATTTTTACGAACAAAGACACGTAAGTCATCTTCAGACTGAATCATTAAACCATCTGAATACTTGAGGTATAATTGAAGGACCTGGCTAGTTGCCCGGCTTGCATTTGTCTGGCCAAATTGTACGGAGGCAGCTACTTGAATTTCATTTTCTACAATGGAAAAACGTTGCGTCAATACGGTATCTCGTTTATTTCGGTTGGCATAAACCTGCGCGATGTAATTTCCAGAAATACGTACTTTGGGTAACGCAATGTGATAATTCAAATACGGAACTTTTGTTCCCATAGATGATTTAGCGTCTCGCAATGGGATGTCATTAAAATCTTGTAAATACTCAATTTCCGATAGAGAAGAAGGCGTCCAATCGGACTGGCATGATATAATTCGCAAATAGTACGTATTCGTTTTTAACGACAAATCATCAAAGGATAGAAACCAAGCGTCTTGTTGGCGTAAATCAATGACCGGTTGGCTTTGAATATATTGCTGTGGATCTACATTGCCAACAAATACAGTTTTGATATTTTCGCGGTGGATGGTGCTTTTAATTTGTGCTATGGCCACTGGCATAGACAAAAATAAGATACTGAAAATCATTCCAATGCGTTTCATTTTATCCAATAAGCAATTCCCAAGCAGTGGTTGTTTCGTCTAATTTTAACTGCACTTCATTTCGCTTTAACTCCAAATTTTTCAAATCGTCAAATTTGGATGCTTGCGCCAAAGCCGCCATATCATGCTCGATAGTCTCTAATTCATTTTCCAAGGTCATGATTTGAGTTTCTAATTTCTCAATTTCTTTTTCTGTGGATTTGGATTTAGGTGTAACCTCAACAGGAGCTAGTTCTGGCTTAGGTTTTTCTTTGCTTTTTGCAACGGGTGCTTGTTCGCTGGTGCGCGTCGACATCCATGTTTCATATTCGTCAAATGAACCTGGATATTCCTTCACTTCATTATCTTCAATGTACCAGATCTTGTTGGCAATATTGGAAACAAAATAACGGTCGTGCGATACGACAACATAGGTTCCCTCATATTGTTGCAAGGCTTGAATCAAAATATTAACCGATTGCATGTCCAAGTGGTTGGTAGGTTCATCGAGTAATAAAAAGTTTGCCTCCGAGATTAATACTTTGGCAAGCGCCACACGTGATTTTTCTCCACCTGAAAGTACTTTAATCTTCTTGAATACTTCTTCTCCTGAAAATAAGAAACAGCCCAAAACACTCCGCAACTCCATTTCAGTTTTGGTGGTTCCTGTTGATTTTAATTCTTCTAATAAGGTATTTTCAACTGATAAACTTTCTAATTGGTGCTGCGCAAAAAACGACTCAATTACGTTGTGCCCAATACGTCTCTCACCTTCTATTTTTTCCGTACCAGAAATAACACGTAATAGGGTAGACTTACCTTTACCGTTGGCACCAATTAAAGCGATTTTGTCACCACGATTAATAGTCGCAGATGTATTTTTCAGAATGACTTTATCACCATATGCTTTGGTAACATGTTCTAAGAACAAAATAAAACGACCTGGTTGTGTGCCAAAATTGAATTTAAAATTCACTTTTGCTTTTTCATCAATTACATCATCAATAATATCAATACGATCGAGTGCCTTGACGCGTGATTGTACTTGCTTAGCCTTGGATGCTTTTGCTTTAAATCTTTCTATAAACCGTTCAGTTTGTCGAATTTGAGCTTGTTGGTTTTCAAATGCTCCCTTTTGAACCTCATTTCTAAGCGTTTTTTCTTCCGTGTAAAACGAATAATTACCTGGATATAACGTGATTTTGGCACCTGAAACTTCCGCAATGTGATCAATTGTACGATCCAGGAAATAGCGATCGTGTGAAACGACTACAATTGAGCCTTCATAATCATGTATGTATTTTTCTACCCATTCGATGGACGGCAAGTCCAAGTGGTTGGTAGGTTCATCGAGTAATAACAAGGATGGTTTTTGCAATAATAATTTGGCCAACATCACTCGCATGCGCCATCCTCCGGAGAATAAACGCAAAGGCTGACTCAGATCTGAGGTTGTGAAACCAAGACCTTCCAATATCTCCTCTGTTTTGGATTGGATCGTGTATCCATCTAAACGTTCGAATTCTTCTTGAAGTTTAGCGAGCTGGTCTACATCCTTGTCTTCATAATTTGTTTCCATTTTATGAAGTACTTTGTCAATTAGCTTCTGAAGTTCCAATTGGCGCTCAAAAGCCTGCATCGCAACCTCTAATATGCTATCGTCCGTTTGATAAGATAATAAATCTTGATTTAAAAAACCAATAGTACACTCCCCTGATTTGGAAATATTTCCGCCATCTGGCGTGTATTCACCAGAAATTAACCGTAAAAGTGTGGATTTACCTGTACCATTAGCTCCAATTAAGCCGATTTTAGCTCTTGGTTTAATGTGAAGATTTGCACCATCATAAAGTGCCCGACTACCGAAATAGAAACTTAGATTGGATATTGATAACATGGGTGCAAAGATAATCGTTTATATCCAATCAATCAGCCTAGGGACTTAAACGATTTCGTGCTTCTTTGCCGCCTAAATAGGGACATTCAAATAGTGTATTGAAATTTTCAAATACAAGTGCCGTTTTGTGGTACCCGAGTGCTTTCGCTAATGTTGTTGTTCGATTATTATCTCCCATAGATAATTCGATATCATCCATCGTCATTTGGCAAGGGTGCTCATATCCGCAAGCATGGGCAATATCCGCAATTTCCTTAACCAATGTATGGTGATATTGATTGAAGCGTTCACTTTTTAAAGTGATATCAATGCCGCTTTGCAACCACTTGCTTGAAGTCGCAATACCTGTTGGACATGTATTTGTATGGCACTTTTGTGCTTGAATACAGCCAATGGACAACATAGCTTCTCTAGCTATGTTAACCGAATCTGCTCCCATAGCAAATGCCATTAGGGCCTTTTCTGGAAAACCAAGTTTACCGGAAGCGATAAAAAAGATTTTATCGGCCAACTCATGGCGTTGGAATATCTGGTACACTTTCGCAAATGCAAACGTAAATGGCATGGACACGTGATCTGCAAATGCATGTGGTGCAGCACCAGTTCCTCCTTCTCCGCCATCGATTGTAATGAAATCTGGTCCTTGATTGTGCTTTTTCATGTAGGTGGCTAATTCCTCCCACTGTTCAAGCTTTCCGATGGCTGATTTAATGCCAACGGGCAGACCGGTGGATTTGGCCATGCGTTCGATAAAGTTGACTAATTCAGGTATACTTTTAAATTCTGAGTGAAATGCAGGAGAGAAGGCGTCTTTTCCCGCCTCAATTCCTCTAATGTTTGCGATTTCTTGATTTACTTTTGAGGCAGGTAACATTCCTCCTTTTCCAGGTTTAGCGCCTTGTGATAGTTTTAGTTCAATCGCTTTTAATTGTGGATTTTCTTTTACTTTTTGGATTAGTTTATCCATCGAAAATGAACCGTCTAATTCACGCACACCAAAATAGGCCGTTCCAATATTAAGTACAATATCAGCCCCCATTTGATGATAAGGAGAAAGCGATCCCTCGCCTGTATTGTGAAAGCAACCAGCAATCTTGGCACCTATATTCAATGATTCAATCGCTTTAGCTGATAATGATCCAAAACTCATACCCGAAATATTAACAATAGAATAAGGACGGTATGGTTTTTCTCGTTTGTGGTAAAGGCCGATTACCTTATTTGCAGGTACTGCGCCAGGATTTTTTCGTGATAAATGATCCGCAGGGGCGTTGTAGCCCATCATCGCATTTTTTATAAAGATGTAACCGGGTGAATTGAAATCCTGATCTGAACCAAAGCCCTGCAAATTATTTTCTTTCTTGGACGAAGCGTAAATCCAGGACCTTTCTTGGCGATTAAATGGAAGTTCTTCACGGTTGTTGGCAACAATGTACTGCCTTAATTCAGGACCAATTTTCTCTAGCCAATACCTTAAATGACCTACCAGAGGATAATTGTGTGAGATGGTATGTTTTTTCTGAATAAATACATCTCGAATAATAACTACTACCAGGATACAAACGATCCAGAACCAAATTGAATTTATGATTGTCATTTGTTGATGATTTTGAACAAAATTGCATAATTTTTCCCAATTCTTATTTTTATCTTTGTCGTTTATTTTATCCATGCAAGCAGATTTTTTTCAGTTAAAACAATTTGTCATTTCCGTCTTTACTTCCATTGGTTGTTCAGAGGAAGATGCTGAATTAGCAGCCGATGTTCTCGTTTCTGCGGATGCGCGTGGAATTGATTCGCATGGGGTAGCACGATTGGCTGGATATGTTCGGTTGTTTGATCATGGCCGACTAAATACCAAGCCAAACATTAAGATTCTTCATGAATCACCTTCAACCGCCTTGTTAGACGGTGATCGTGGTTTAGGATTAGTTGTTGCGCCCAAAGCAATGGAAATAGCTTGTGAAAAGGCTGCTTTGGCTGGCACAGGCTGGGTAGCCGTTCAAAATTCGAATCATTTTGGGATTGCTGGGTACCATGCGATGAAGGCGGTGCCCCAACAAATGATTGGTTGGGCCATGACGCATTCGGCCCCTTTAGTCACGCCTACGTTTTCAAAAGAAAAATTATTGGGAACCAATCCAATTGCAGTAGCGATTCCTGCGAAGGAAGAACCTGCTTTTTTGGCCGACTTTGCATCTACGGCTGTGGCTTACGGAAAATTAGAGATACTCCAACGAAAAGGTTTAGATACACCTGATGGTTGGGTTCAAGATAAAGATGGCAATCCAAGCAATGATGCATTTGCGATAAAAAATGGCGGTGCTTTGCTTCCTTTAGGTGGTGATCGGCAGCATGGATCGCACAAAGGATATGGTTTAGGTGCTATTGTTGATATCTTATCGGGTGTTTTGTCAGGAGCAAATTTTGGACCTTGGGTTCCCCCATTTGCCACGGCCGGATTTATGCAAGCTGGAGAAACCGTGGGCAAAGGAACGGGACATTTTTTAGGGGCAATGCGTGTGGATGCTTTTCGTCCTACGGAACATTTTTTACACGATATGGATACGTGGATTCGTCGGTTTAGGAATGCAGAAGCTGTTGAAGGCAAGCATGTATTAATCCCAGGAGATCCAGAAAGATTATTAGAAATTGAGCGTAAACGAGATGGTATTCCATTGATAGAACCCGTTGTAGCAGATTTGTCGGCCTTAGCCTCTCGCTTCAATTTAGACTTTAAATTAGATTAATATGGTGCCTAATAAACGAATCAAAATTTTCATTCTGGGTTTATCCTTGTTTTCAGCCATGTTTTCATACTACGTATGGCAAGTGTTCAAGACACCTAATTTTAATGTCATGGGTAAAAAAGACTTTGCCCTTTTAATTCCTGCAGGTTCTGATTTTACAACTGTATTGGATACGTTAAAGAATCATGACATGGTACGGGACCAATTAAGTTTTCGATTTTTAGCCAAAGTGATGGGTGTGGCTTCGCGGGTTCGTCCGGGTCGTTACCTTATTTCAAGTGAAACGGGGAATTTCGAGTTGCTTCGAAAAATGCGTAACGGGAAGCAAGATGCCATTAAAGTCGTGATAAATAATTTCAGGTTGAAAGAGGATATTGCAGGGAAGTTAGGTCGCCAACTGAGATTTGATTCAACGTATATCTATCGCATGTTGGATTCCAATGAGATTGTTTCCGCCTATGGTTATACCAAAGAAACGATTCCATGCTTATTTATTCCCGATACGTATGAAGTGTTTTGGACATCGTCTTTTGAAGATTTGATGAAAAAGATGCAACAGGCGAATAATCGTTTTTGGACTGATAATCGCATTAAGCAAGCAGCTAACCTAAATTTAACACCAGTTCAAGCAGGAATTTTAGCTTCCATTGTTTATGGTGAAAGCAAAGAATCTAGTGAGCAAGCTCGCATTGCTGGCGTTTATTGGAATCGATTCCGTACAGGAATGCCGCTTCAAGCTGACCCAACGATTGTTTTTGCTTGGAAGGACTTTACCATTAAGCGTGTGACGGGTAAGTACACGGTAATTAATTCACCTTACAATACATATCGCAACATTGGTTTGCCTCCGGGTCCGATATCCATTCCACCGCGTGATGTAATTGACAAAGTCCTGAATTTGGAGAAACATAGCTACCTCTATTTTTGTGCGAAGGAGGATTTTTCGGGTATGCATAATTTTGCAGTCACCTACGAAGAGCATCTGGTGAATGCCGCTAAATATCAATCGGCCTTAGATGGTTTAAAAATTTATTAATATGTATGCACATGCCATTAAATACCGTGTTTGTTATGCGGATACGGACCAAATGGGCTACGTATATTACGGGAATTATGCGCGTTTATATGAAATTGCGCGGGTTGAAACCTTGCGCAGTTTAGGAGTAAGTTATCGCGATTTAGAGAATAATGGGATCGGGTTGCCTGTGATTGAGCATTATACTAAATTTCATGCCCCTGGTTTATATGATGATGAATTAACCGTTATTTGTCAAGTGGAAGAATTGCCTGCCGCGCGTATTAAATTTAGTTATCGCATTAAGAATGAGGCAGGAGAGTTGATAAACGAGGGAAATACGACCCTTGTTTTTATGACGTTGGCTAGCAAAAAGGTGATTAAAGCACCCGAGTTTGTGTTAAATGCCTTGCGTCCTTACTTTGAATTATGAGGAAGAATTTCATCAAAGAACTTAAGTTGATTTGGCGTGAGTATGAAGAGCATTATGTGCTCGTTCGTGTGATTTCTATTTTGTACCAAAAGATTTTTCAATTTGACATTGACGTTCGTGCGGCTGCGGTTGCGTACAACTTTACATTGGCTGTTTTCCCAACAATCATCTTTTTATTCAGTTTGTTGCCCTATATGCCCATTGATCATCTTGATTATAAGATGATTTCCTTTATCAAGGCTACTGTGCCTAAGAATTTGCAAGCTGATTTAACGGAGTTAATTACGGAGATTGTGAATAAAAAAAGGGGAGGAGTTCTTTCGTTTGGATTCCTTTTCGCCTTATTTGCTTCCACTAGTGGCATAATGGCCTTAATTCGCTCGTTTAATTTAACCTATAAGACGAATGACAATCGAGGTTTTCTAAAGGAGCGTGCTGTGGCAGTTGGCCTTAATTTTTTGTTAACCTTTGTGTTGATCACATCTTTTGTGGTCTTTATCATTGGTAACTTCATTGTGAAGTATCTCGCTAAGGAAGGTATTTTAGAGTATAATTTCACGTTTTACCTGACGAAGGTGTTGACGTATTTGATCATATTTTCGGTCTTCTTTTTTACGATATCAATCATTTATTATTATGCTCCAGCGATTCATAAGCGGTGGAAGTTTTTTAATGCTGGTTCGATCACAGCCTCTATTTTGACAATTTTGATTACCAATGTATTCTCTTATTATTTGGTCAATTTTGCTACGTATCATAAAATTTATGGGTCGATTGGTTCGCTGATAGCCTTAATGGTTTGGTTATATTTTATCTCACTTATTTTGATTGTGGGCTTTGAAATTAATGCCAGTATTGATCAAGTGAAGACGGAGGAACAAGATGAGGTGGAATCTAAGGACGACTTCTTTGTAAATTATTAATTGGAATGTCTGCAGAAATAAAACGTATCTACGATAAAAACAATTCGGTTGAATTAATTGATTCAGTTGTTCAAGTCTTGCTAAAAGGCGGTGTAATCATTTACCCGACCGATACTATGTATGCAATCGGTTGTAGTATTCAATCCCAGCAAGCGGTCAATCGAATTTGTGAGATTCGGCAGATTAAGCCAACCAAAAACAGATTCTCATTCATTTGTGCCGATTTAAGTGCGATTTCAAATTTTGCCAAAGTCAGTGATTTTGCTTTTAAAATCTTAAAGAGGTATTTGCCTGGAGCCTACACATTTGTATTGCCGGCAAGTTCAAAGGTTCCGTCGGTATTAGTTCAGAGTAAAAAGACGGTGGGTATTCGTATTCCTGATTACGGCCCGATATTAGAAATTGTTCGTCAATTAGGGCATCCAATTTTGACAAGTTCGTTGCCAACGGACGGTTTTGATATTGAAGATTATACGGATCCTAGTTTAATTGTGGAGGAATATGGCAATCAAGTAGATTTGATATTGGATGGTGGAATTGGTGGATTAATCCCATCTACGGTTATTGATCTTCAAGAAGACTTGATTGATATCATTCGGGAAGGAGCAGGGGATTGTGCTGATTTTAACTAGTTTACTACTTGATGTTAATTTCAGTTGGCTTTTTATGTTTCCAGCGTCTGTGAGACCAAAGATATTGATCTGGGTGGGCGATGATGGATTTTTCTAATCTGCGGGCAAATCGTTCGATTATTTCCCCTTTTTCCAACTGATCATAGGTTTCAGGGCTAGCTAGTGATTCAAAACTCATGGTGTATTCTCCTCTTCCGGCACGAATAAGTTCAACAAAAATGACTGGGTAATTATAGTCTTTGGCGAATCGTTCCATGCCCGTAAAAAAGGCAGTATCCTGGTTTAAAAAGGTGGTCCAATACGCTGATTCTGGCTTTTGTGGTGCTTGGTCGGCAGCTAAACAGATAGCTCTCGGAATATCTTTTCGATCACGTGAAGCCAAAATGGACTCTCTTTTTTCTAACAGAGTTACACCTTTAAAGCGATTGCGCACTTCCATGGTGAATTCATTGAAATCTTTATTATTTAATCGTTGGTATACTACATCATACGCATTTCCAGATAGTCCTAACCGATGAATAGCCCATTCCCAATTCCCTTGATGGCCTGCTACGAGAACTACGGGTTGATTGTTATTTAAGTGGGACGTGATGATTTCTTCGTTAATAAAACGCATACGTTGCATCATTTCTTGCGGACTGATGCGTACACCGTAAAAGAATTCGACTAATTGGTCAGTTAGATATCCGTAAAATTTGTTGCGAAGTAAACGTATTTCATCGCCGGTTTTTTCAGGAAATGAATTCTTTAAATTTAATTCAATTACTTTTTTGCGGTAAGAAATCAAATAGTTGAAAATAATTCGGATGCCACTAGCGAGTCCATAAAGAACTGAAAGAGGTAACTTACCAAGTAATCTATAAAAAAACATAGCCTGTTTTTTAAGGGTTAATGCGTGTAAACTTGTAGTTTTGCAAATATCCGATTAATTTTTTGGGAATGCATATTGAGATTCATTATTTGCCGTCAATAGAATATATGGCCTTGATTTATGCCGCTTCAGAGGTTCAATTTGAGGTTTATGAGAATTTCCCTAAACAAACCTTTCGGAATAGAACCCGAATTTTAGGAGCTAATGGAGTAGAAACGTTGACTATTCCTGTCAAACATACATCAGGTACGAAGCAATTAAGCAAAGATGTACAGATTGATTATGGACAAGATTGGATAAGACGTCACCAAGGTGCCATTCAGGCCGCTTATGGAAATGCTCCATTTTATGAACACTTCGATCCATTTATTCAACAGATATTTGCGAAAAAATTAAAATATTTAGTAGATTTAAATATCCATTATTTTAATTTTTTAACTAAAGTACTGGGAAAGGCTTTGCCTAATTCCATGACAGACGTTTTTATGGGCTTTGAAACTGATTCCAAGTGGAATATTATTCAGCCAAAGGAAACGTGGGAATTGCGGCCTTATTACAGATTAATGCCTTATCGGCAATGTTTTGGTCAAAGTTTTGTACCAAATTTGTCGGTTTTGGATTTAGTAATGAATCATGGGAATGAATCCCTTGATATTTTAATGCAAAGTTTGAACAAATAGCGGCTTTATCGTGTTTTCGAACAAAAATAATTAGTGATTTATGGAGGCCAAATTTTCGAATAAAGTGAAAGAAGTAATCGCATTAGCTCGCGAAGAAGCATTGCGATTAGGTCATGATTATATCGGCACAGAGCATTTGATGCTTGGGATGATTCGTGATGGGGATGGTCAAGGTGTCGATTTATTGCATAAGTCTGGTGTTTCCTTAGATCAATTACGTCAGAGTATTGAACATTCGACGGCTTCTACGAGTCGGTCAACTTTCGATAAGCAAAGTATGTTGAATATTCCTTTGACTAAACAAGCGGAGAAAGTGTTGCGTTTGACCTATTTGGAGGCTAAGTATTTTAAAACTAATACAGTTGAAACAGATCATTTATTGATGGCTATTTTGCGGGATGAGGACAATGTAGCGACCCAAATATTAGAAAAATATCAAGTTTATTATGATTTGATAAAAGAAATGGTTGAGTTTCAATCGGATGGTAGCCCGAGTCATAATCCAAAAGCTAGTTCAGATACGGATGATAATGAAGATGACTCACGTTTGTATTCTGGTGGTAATCAAGGTTCAGCGGGTTCTTCCGGTAATGCTACTTCATCAGCTAAGGGTACTGAGAAAAGTAAAACACCTGTTTTAGACAATTTTGGTCGTGATTTGACGAAGATTGCTGAAAATGGCAAATTAGATCCTATCGTAGGCCGGGAGAAAGAAATTGAGCGTGTAGCTCAAATTTTATCTCGTCGTAAAAAAAATAACCCCATATTAATTGGTGAGCCGGGTGTAGGTAAAACAGCTATTGCGGAGGGACTAGCCCTACGAATTATTCAAAAGAAAGTTTCACGTGTTTTATTTGGTAAGCGTGTTGTTACGCTTGACATAGCGTCTTTAGTTGCTGGTACAAAATACCGCGGTCAATTTGAGGAGCGGATGAAAGCGGTCATGAATGAGTTAGAAAAATCGACTGATGTCATTTTATTTATTGATGAATTACATACCATTGTAGGAGCTGGTGGAGCATCAGGTTCATTGGATGCATCTAATATGTTCAAGCCAGCCTTAGCTCGAGGTGACATTCAGGTTATTGGTGCCACTACGTTGGATGAATATCGTCAGTACATTGAAAAAGATGGAGCGTTAGCTCGTCGTTTTCAGACAGTAATGGTAGATGCAACGAGCATAGATGAGACCATCGAGATTTTGAATAATATTAAAGATAAGTATGAAGAACATCACCATGTGATTTATACGCCAGAATCCATTATTTCAGCTGTCAAATTGTCTGATCGTTATATTTCTGATCGTTTCTTGCCAGATAAGGCGATTGATGTCATGGATGAAGTGGGAGCTCGCGTTCACATTGCGAACATTAAAGTTCCAGCTGATATTGTGGCGTTAGAGGATCAAATTGATTTAGTTAAAAAGGAAAAGAATCAGGTCGTTAAATCTCAAAAATATGAGGAAGCAGCTCAGTTGCGTGATCGTGAGAAAAAGTTAATCGAGCAATTGGATCTAGCAAAAAATAGCTGGGAAGAGGAGTCTAAGAAACAAAAATTTACAGTTAATGAAGAGAATATAGCAGAGGTTATTGCTCAAATGACAGGAATCCCAGTTAATCGAGTAGCTGCTAAAGAGGGTCATAAATTACTTCAAATGGAAGCCGAGTTGACTAAACATGTTATTGGTCAAGGTGATGCCGTAAAGAAATTAGTGAAAGCCATCCAACGGACACGTGTTGGATTGAAAGATCCGCAAAAACCAATTGGCTCATTTATTTTTCTAGGACCTACCGGTGTTGGGAAAACAGAAATGGCTAAGGTGTTAGCTACCTATTTGTTTGATAAAGAAGATTCGCTCGTTCGGATAGACATGAGTGAATACATGGAGAAATTTAGTGTTTCACGTTTGGTAGGAGCGCCTCCGGGATATGTGGGTTATGAGGAAGGGGGCCAACTCACCGAGAAAATTCGCCGTAAACCTTATTCGGTTATTCTATTAGATGAAATTGAGAAGGCACATCCAGATGTTTTCAATTTATTGCTACAGGTTTTGGATGATGGTATTTTGACTGATGGCCTTGGTCGTCGCGTGGATTTTAGAAATACGATTATTATAATGACATCCAATATAGGTGCGCGTGATTTAAAAGATTTTGGATCAGGTATTGGTTTTTCCACGAAATCGCGTGTTGATAATATGGATGAAGCTGCGCGAGCAACCATTCAAAATGCGCTTAAAAAAGCTTTTGCTCCTGAATTTATCAATAGATTAGATGATATTATTATTTTCAATTCATTAGAGCGGGCTGATTTACATCAAATCATTGATTTATTATTAGTTAAATTATTTACGCGTTTAACAAATTTAGGTTTTTCAATTACCTTAACAGATGCGGCGAAAGATTTTATCGCTGACAAGGGTTATGATCCTCAATATGGAGCTAGGCCTTTAAATCGTGCTATACAAAAGTATCTGGAGGATCCTTTGGCAGAAGAAATTCTAAAAGGGGAATTAGCGGCAGATGAGGTTATCGAAGCTGATTACGTTAAAGATGAAGAAGTGATACAATTGAAACGAATTAAAAAATAATGAGTAGCATGCAATTAGTAAAAGACAAAGTAGTTTTAGTTACAGGGGCATCTAGAGGTATTGGTCGTGCGATTGCACTCCAATTTGCTCAATCTGGTGCACATGTGGCATTTACGTATTTGTCTTCCGTGGAGAAAGGTGAGTCGCTTGTTAAAGAGCTTGAGTCTTTTGGGATTAAAGCTAAAGGATATCGTTCAGATGCCTCTATGTTCGATGCCGCAGAGGAATTAGCTGATTCTGTTGTTAATGACTTTGGTCAAATTGATATTCTGATTAACAATGCAGGAATCACGCGTGATGGTTTATTAATGCGTATGAGTGAAGAGCAATGGGATGAAGTTATTCGAGTGAATTTAAAATCGGTATTTAATCTAACGAAAGCAGTTAGTAAGCCAATGATGAAAGCTAGATCTGGTTCCATTATCAACATGACTTCGGTAGTTGGCGTAAAAGGAAATGCAGGTCAAGCAAATTATGCGGCTTCCAAAGCCGGTATAATTGGATTTACCAAATCAGTAGCTCTTGAATTAGGATCACGCAATATTCGTTGCAATGCCATTGCCCCGGGATTTATTGAGACTGAAATGACTGAGGAATTGAATGAGGCTGCCATCGAAGAGTGGAAGAAGGCAATTCCGTTGAAACGTGGTGGAGATGCGAAAGAGGTGGCTGATGTATGTCTATTTTTAGGTTCCGATTTATCTACCTATGTAACGGGTCAAACGATTCATGTGAATGGAGGTTTGTATACCTAGGATTAGTTGACTTATTTATAGCCTCAATTTCTTCGTGAGATTGAGGCTTTTTTTCTAATTTTATGCGGTATTTTTTACTATTTCTTGTGCTTTTTGTTGCGGCATGCAAAACCATTCCACAGCCAAAAGGAGTAGCTGCAAAGTTTGAAACTCAATTTTCTGAGCCTGCACTTTCTACGATTCTTGTCAAAACGTTTATTAGTTACGATAGTTTATTTGGACGATTTTTGCGTGTAGGTCAACGAGTTATTTCTGCCAACGAGTCAAGCTCCTTAGGTTTTTCTTATTCGGGAACTTTGGAGCAATCGGTTCGTTACAGACTAATCGGTGCAAATCAATTGCAAGTTGTTTTTCCGATGAAATGGGATGCTAAACCACAAATAGCGGGGATTTCAGCAGGTGTACTTTCTGCCAAATCCATGGCAGCTATCAGTCTACATTTGCAAGGAAGATCTTTTGGAAACTACCAAATTGATGATTTGCAATTGAATAATCAATGGACTGAAAAGCCAAGTGTTAAGGTATTGGGTTTTCCTGTTCAAGTTGGCGGTGTTGTTGATCAATTATTGATTCCTAAATATCCCGTACTAGCTTCGGAACTAAAAAGTCAACTCAATCAATGGATTCTTCCAGATCAAATGAATAGCATTTTTGGGTCGGGAATTTTGCTGCCAAAAGGGCTCAATATGAGTTCGCTTGCCTTGGATTTACATGATTTACAATTCTCGCAGCTTGGTTTACAAGGGGATTTAGTAATTCAAACTCGTATACAAGTAGGGGCAAAATTGGCTGCTCGGTCGATAAAACCCATGATAAAACCCTTATCCGCTGCTGATAATACGGTGGCAATTGGTGTATATATTACGTTAGATGAAATTCGGGGCATGTTGGCGAGCCAACTAAAAACCGATGTCTCTCATGTAGCTTTAAAAATTAACCCTCAAAATCAGGAGTTTGAATGTGAGGTAGTAGATCAGAATGCGTCACGGATGCGCATACATTTTGTTCCTATTTTGATAGAGGACAATTCGATTGGAATTCAAGTTAATTCTATGGAATTAGGCTCATTGGGTTTGATGAAATCGTTATTCTCAAAAAGTATAAAACGTAAAATCACGAATGGAATACATGGTCAGCGGATGCGGACTGATCAGTTGGTTAGTCGGCTACCCACGGACTTCCAAGGTATTCAGGGAGCAAATATTCGTGTTCGTTTGGAGTCGATTCATTATTCAAAGGATACATTTCTGGTATTGGGTAGATTGTCAGGTGATTGGACGCTACGTAAATAAGTGTACTTTTGTGACGAGAAAATAAATCATCTTATCGCTTTTTTAAAGAGGAAAGTCCGAACAACATAGAGCATCGTGCTTCCTAACGGGAAGGGAAATCTTAGGATTTTACAGCTAGTGCCACAGAAAATTACCGCCTTTCGGGGTAAGGGTGAAAAGGTGGGGTAAGAGCCCACCGCTGATTTGGTGACAAATTAGGCATAGGTAAACCTCACGCGTTGCAAGATCAAATAGGCTGACTGTCGTAAGACAAAAGGGCTGCTCGTCCGATGTCAGTGGGTAGATTGCTAGAGTGTTTTAGTGATGAAACACCAAGATAAATGATAAGAGGGTAGGGAAACCTACTTACAGAATTCGGCTTATCGATTTATTTTCTCATTTTCTTTGTTTGTATTGTAAGCAGAAAATCGTATTTTTGCAGACATTTTTATAAACCCGAGGGACGAGATCCCTCACAAACCCATGTATAATGGCTGTTAAAATTAGATTAGCGCGTCGTGGACGCAAGAAGTTAGCAATGTTTGATGTGGTCGTTTCTGATGCGCGTGCGCCTCGCGACGGTAAGTTCGTTGAGAAACTTGGCACATACAATCCTAACACAAATCCAGCAACAATCGTATTGAATGAAAAACAATCGATTCAATGGGTAATGAATGGTGCACAACCAACAGATACGGTTCGTGCGATTCTTTCTTTAAAAGGTATTTTATACGCTAAGCACTTACAAGTAGGTGTGATTAAAGGAGCGTTAACACAAGAGCAAGCAGATGCTAAATTTGAAGCTTGGAAAGTTGAGAAAGCGAAACAAATTGAAGCAAATTCGACAAAAATTGCTCAATCTAAAGCTAAAAATAAAGCAACTCGTTTGGAGGCTGAAACTAAGGTTTCAAATGCACGTGCTGAAACTATTGCTGCAAAAAACAAAGTTGCTGATGATGCATTAGTAGCTAGTGTTGTTGAAGCAATAAATGCAACTGATGAGGATGAAGTAGCGGTTGAAGAAGCTCTAGTAGCAGAACTAGCCGTTGAAGAAGCTCCAGAAGCAGAAGTAGCGGTTGAAGAAGCTCCAGTAGCAGAAGTAGCGGTTGAAGAAGCTCCGGTAGCAGAAGTAGCGGTTGTAGAAGCTCCAGCAGCAGAAGCAGCAGTTGAAGAAGTTCCAGTAGCGGAAGCAGCAGTTGAGGAAACTCCAGTAGCAGAAGCAGCGGCTGAAGAAGCTCCAGTAGCAGAAGAAGCTCCAGCAGCAGAGGAAGCAGCAGAAGAAGCTCCAGCAGCAGAATAATTTTTTAAATTGTAAAGAATCATACAAATTTGTTTTCAAGTTTGTATGATTTTTTTTTGTACCTATGGCAAAAACAGAATATTTTGAGTTGGGAACTATTTCAAAACCGCATGGTTTGAAAGGCACCGTACACGTATTTTTGGATGTAGACGATCCGTATGAATACGAAGAATTAGAGTCTGTATTTGTCAAAATGGGTAATGAAATGGTTCCTTATTTTATCGTGGATTTGCAGATTAGAGATAATTTGAATTTAATGCTTCTTGAAGGAATCGATACGGTTGATTTAGCGCGTGAGCTGGTGGGTTTGAAAATATTTTTACCTATTTCAATGTTACCCACGTTGCGTGATGATCAATTTTACTATCATGAAATAATTGATTACCAGGTAGAAGATGCTGTTTTAGGAACCTTGGGTACTGTCAAAGAAGTATATTCTACGGGTGCTCAGGACGTTGTGATTATGCTGTATAAAGGTCATGAAGTCTTAATTCCACTCACAGATGAAATAATCCCGCAAGTTGATAAAGCGGCTAAAGTGGTTCATAGTCGGTTACCTGAAGGATTAATCGATGTATATTTGAATGAATCTTATGATGCGGATTGATATCATTTCTGTAGTTCCGAATTTAATGTCGAGCTTTTTTGAGCATTCAATTTGTAAACGTGCGGCTACTACAGGTTTAGTTGAAATAGTCTTACATGACTTGCATGACTTTTCAGAAAAGAAACATAAACAAGTAGATGATTATCCGTTTGGTGGTGGGGCAGGTATGGTCATCTCGATTGAGCCGTTGACTAAATGTCTTGATTCTTTGTTGGTTGACCGTACGTATGACGAGATTATATTTTTTACGCCTGATGGACTTGTATTTAAACAAGGATTAGCTAATCAGTTGAGTCTATGTACCAATATGATATTTATTTGTGGGCATTATAAAGGAATCGATGAGCGTGTGCGTGAGAAATATGTGACCAAAGAAATATCCATAGGCGATTATGTACTTTCTGGAGGTGAACTTGCTGCTGCTGTTTGCGCAGACGCTATTATCCGTTTAATGCCTGGAGCCATCGGCGATGAAATGTCGGCACTTACTGATTCTTTTCAAGATGGTTTATTAGCTCCTCCAGTATATACACGTCCTGCTTCGTTTCAAGGTATGGATGTTCCTGAAATTTTACGTTCAGGTAATGATAAGTTGATTGAAGCGTGGCGACATGAGCAAGCTGTTCAGCGGACCATGCAACGAAGACCTGATTTATTAACGGATTAATATGCAACCCAACAATACGCTAAGTCCAAAAGTGGTAATATCCTTAGGGTTATTGTATTTGATATGGGGATCAACTTTTCTTAGCGTCCGTATTTTGTTGGAGTATTTGCCTCCCATGGTGATCACTTTTTCTCGTAATCTGACAGCAGGTGTTTTATTGTTAGCTTGGTCTTTAGCGGGAGGTCATTGGAAGAAAATGACTAATCAGCATTGGAAAGTACATTTACAAGCAGGATTTTTGCTGATTACTCTAGGAAATGGATTTATGGCTTTAGCTGGATCGATTGTTCCTTCTGGTTTTTCGTCTGTTTTCATGGCACTAGGTCCCATGTTATTGGTTGTTTTTTTCTGGATTTCGGGTCGAAAACCCAATGCGCGTAAAATCTTAGGAACCGTAGGCGGATTAATAGGTATTTTACTCCTCATGTCCCAAAAGTCCTTGGCCATAGCTGGTAAAGAATCTGAATTCTTTATGGGCATAAGTTTTTTATCTGTGGCTGTTTTAGGGTGGAATTACGGTGTTTTTCGTATCCAGTTTACGCAATCAAATGTCTATCATTTTACCCAAGTTTGTTCGATTCAAATGATTTCTGGCGGCTTGATAGTATTGGTAGCCAGTACAATACATGGAGATTTAAGCACGTTTTCCGTTACTGAGTTGCCCATCAAGGCATTCGGTGTTTTCTTTTATTTAGCTTTAATTGGTTCGATGTTAGGTTTTTCTTTATTTGGATTTTTATCAAAAGCTTGTGATGCGACATTAGTGGCGACATATACCTATGTTAACCCATTAATAGCCTTGATTTTGGGATACATTATTTTGCAGGAACCACTACATCCGATTTTAATATTTGCCAGTTTTTGTATACTATTGGCAGTTGTTTTGATAACTACAGATAAATCTAAACCATAATTCTATGAAATACGTATTTTTAACTCTTTTCGCCATGTCAGTTTCATTTAGCGTTAATGCACAAGGTGATACACGTTTGTATGCCGATAAAATCCCCAACTATAAGGAAGCTCCTAATTTAGTTTCTAGTGCAACAACGGATGGAATCATGCGTGTATCTAATGTTTCAATACCTACTTATACCTTGTTTTTGGCACCAAATGCAAGTAATAACCCTACACCATTTGTTGTTATATGCCCAGGAGGGGGATATCGCATCTTAGCGTCTACGCATGAGGGAACAGATATTGCAAAAAAGTTTAATGAGATTGGAGTTTCTGCATTGGTTTTATACTATCGAATACCAAATGATGTCAATCAAGTTAATAAAGAGTTTGCACCGTTGCAAGATGCCCAACAAGCGATTCGGTTAGTTCGCCAACAAGCCCAAAAGTGGAAAGTAGATCCTACTAAGGTAGGTATTATGGGTTTCTCGGCAGGCGGGCATTTGGCATCTACAGCTGCGACACATTTTGATAAAGATTATGTGGGTCTAAATGATGGAATAAATTTGCGTCCTGATTTTCAAATTCTTTTATATCCTGTTGTGACATTTAGAGATCATGCACATGCGGGTTCTCGTCAAAATTTGGTTGGAAATAACCCTTCTGAAGATCTTTTACACCTGTTTTCCAACGAGGAGCAGGTAAATTCAAAAACACCACCAGCATTTATTGTACATGCGGCGGATGACAAAGCGGTTCCTGTTAGGAATTCGTTAGCTTATATTGAAAAGTTAAATTCTTTTGGTGTAGCAGCGGACTACATTCAATATGCCAAAGGTGGTCACGGCTTTGGATTGACTAACAAAACGACACCTAATCGCTGGTTTGATGATCTAGCTAATTGGTTTTCAGCGAATCAATTACGTTGATTTTTGCGCATAAAATAATAAAAAGGAATACCAGCCAATACGATTAATAGTCCGATGGTAGATGGTATCGTTTTCATATATAAAAGATTTCCTGCGATTAGAACTAAGATAATTAAATAGGTACTTAGTAAAATTTTATCGCGTAATTCGACTGGTTCTCCCATGATTTTGGTATTAAATACAGCCAAGACCGTTAGAAAGTAAAATAGTAGAATGGCGAAAACGGTGAAGTCTAATAGACTACCATAAGATCCAGAAAAGCATAATAGAATTGCCCATATTCCTTGTATCCATAATGAATATGCCGGTGCACCATTCGTATTCGTTTTAGCTGCTTGGGCAAAAAATAGTTTATCATGCGCCATCGCTTCGAATAAACGCCCTCCTGCGAGTATGATTCCATTGTTGCATCCGAATGTGGAAATCATGATTAATATGGCCATGATTAATGCGCCAATATCCCCAAGAACCGTTTGCAATGCTGCGGATCCTAATCGATCTTGACTAGCAAACATAATTCCGCGCGCATAGGTAGTTGTACCAGAAGGGTCGCCAGTTAGGGGCATAATTCCTAGGTAGGCTAAATTTGTCAACATATATAAAAGGCACACTAAGGCAGAGCCGTACACGAGTCCTTTAGCGATTGTTTTTTGAGGATGTTCGAAATCCTGACTTGCAAAAGTGACATTGTTCCAAGCTGAAGATGAAAATAATGGACCTATCATGGCTGCTCCAAAAAGTGTTATTAGGGCTGGTGTAGATACATTTTCAAATGATTTTGTGGTTTCACTATAGGTTTTTCCTGGTTCAAAAAAATTAGAGAAATGTATCCAGTCGTTGGAAATTCCTACGTAAAGTCCGATAAAAATGATGGCAATTATGGCGCCAATTTTAGTTATCGTAAATATATTTTGAATAATGGAGGCAAATGAAATTCCTTTTAGATTAGCCGCCGTTAATGTAGCGATTAATAAGGCAGCCAAAATTTGTTGGCTTGTTATGTAGTCACCTACCAAAGGAACATCCGTAATCACTTCGGGGAAGATAAAACCGGCATATTTGGCAAAAGCAACTGCAACAGCTGCAATTGTTCCCGTTTGGATGACTAAAAAAGTAGTCCAGCCAAATAGAAAACCTATTAAAGGATTGTAGGCTTCTTTTAAATAAATGTATTGGCCGCCTGTTGCAGGAAATTTAGACGATAGTTTTCCGTAGGCATAGGCTCCAGTAATGGTTAAAAAACTTGTTAATACCCACGTACCAATCCACCAAATAGGGGAGCCTAGCTGACGCCCTACTTCTGAACTCACTAAAAATATACCGGAACCAATCATTGAGCCCATCACTAAAAGTGAGGCATCCATTACATTTAATTTACTTTTCATTGACTTTTTTTCGAAAACTTAATTTAATACAAAAAGCAGAACTTATTACATTTTTCAAAGTTGCATTTATTTTGAGCAATAAATAAGATGAATTTTTAGAATTTCAAAAATGTAAACGTTTCCGTAAACGTTTACGGAAATTAATTAAATAATTTCCTTGAATTTTAATAGTTAGGTTACTTATATTAGAAAGCAAAGACGTGCGAAGCACTTTGTTTTTATGATGTTTTAATTGAATAATACAAATTAGTACTATGTTAACTAAGAAGGCAGTTATTGATGAGGTTCAAGTTTGGGATCAGTTTCGTTTAGGGGACCAACAAGCATTTACTACGTTGTACCAACATTTTGTTCAGCCTTTGTATGCCTATTCATTGGGCGTAACGAATGACAAAGAGTTGATTAAAGATTGTTTACACGATTTGTTTGTGGAATTATGGAAAAACCATGCGACGTTGGGGCCTACAACCAGTGTAAAATTCTACTTAATGGCATCTATCAAGCGTAAGATTATCCGGAATATGGAAACGAGTATGAAGCATTTTAATCATCATGTTAACTATATGAAGGATTATATTGAAGAGGAAATGTCACAAGAAAGTTTGTTGATCAAATATGAGGAGGAACTTGTAGCAAATAAAGAATTAACTAATTGCATGAATTTGTTAAGTAAGCGTCAGAGAGAAGCTATTTCACTTCGTTTCTTTCATAATATGGATACGGATCAAATTTCTAATTCCATGCGTATTAACCCTCAATCTGTTTATAATTTGATTTTTGGAGCATTACGTGTCATGAAAGATGGAATGCAGATGAAAGCTTTAGCCTAGAATTAATTGCATTAATTTTATAACTTTTTAAGTAAATAATTTGTTTATACTTCTTTACAGGATAATTATCTTCTAATTATTTTGTTTATGTCTACATTAAAACATGAAAAGTTATTGATTCGGGCAAAGTTAAACAATAGATTTTTAGTTAATTATTTGACTAAATTTTATAGAAGTAACCCTAAAAAATTGACCCATGATGAATGCGAAGCGTTATGGATTCAAATCAACTTTACTTTGCAAACCCTAAACTAAATTTTTTAATACCATGAGAAAACAATTACTTTCAAAGGTTCTTTTTAGCATGTTTTTTGTGCTAATGGGAATTCAAATGCTTGCTCAGGACCGAACTGTCACTGGCCGAGTAACAGCTTCTGATGACGGTTCCGGTATCCCTGGAGTTAGTATTGCCGTTAAAGGTACTTCCAAAGGTACCTCTTCCGATGCGGACGGAAATTACAAGATTACTGTTTCTGGATCTGGCGTTTTAACTTTTTCATCTATTGGATTTAATAGCCAAGATGTAACTGTTGGTAACAAAACCCAGATTAATGTTGCGTTAACTACTGACACGAAAGCTTTAACTGAAGTAGTCGTAGTAGGTTATGGTACTCAAAAGAAGAGTCAGATGACCGGTGCTATTTCTTCAGTGGGTGCTAAAGAGATCCAAGAATTGCCTATCACAAACGCGCGCCAAGCCTTACAAGGTAGAGCTGCGGGTGTGGACGTAGTTCAGCCAGGTTCAAAACCAGGTGCGGGTCCTCAAATTCGTATTCGTGGTAGACGTTCATTTAACGCGTCAAATGATCCATTATATGTTGTTGATGGTATTCCTTTGTCTAGTGGTATTGATGATATCAACCCGAATGATATTGTTTCCATGGAAGTTCTAAAGGATGCATCTGCAACAGCAATTTATGGCGCAAGAGGTGCAAATGGTGTTGTGCTTATTTCTACGAAGCGTGGAAAAGCGGGTGCAACTGTCGTTTCTGTGGATTCGTATTATGGTTTGAACCAAGAATTAGGAAAGATTGATGTAATGAACGGCGCTCAATTTGCTGAATACAAGCGTGAGTCCCGTCGGGCTGTAGGTCAATATCCATTAGGAGCGGCTACTGCTGCAGATGATGCAAAAATATTTGAGCCTCGTGAGTTGGCTAGCATTGCTTCTGGTAGGTCAACTGATTATGTTGATGGATTATTGCGAGCTGGAGCTATTCAAAGTCATCAAGTAGCTATTTCAGGTGGTAGTGAAAAAACAACATTTAATATTTCAGGAAACTTTTTCCAAGATATTGGTGTAGTTAAAATGCAAGATTTTTCGCGTACTACTTTCCGTGTCAACTTAGATCATCAAATTAACAAAAAAGTTAAAATTGGTTTATCTACTTTGATTGTCAACAGTGTTCGTAATGGAGAAAACTTGAACATCTTAGGTGGTGGTATGCAAGAGAATCCATTAGGTGAGCCATATGATGCGAATGGTAATTTAGTATTCTTACCAACGAATGATGGTCTTCGCACAAATCCTTTCGCTGAATTAGTTCCTGGAGTAAATGTGGACCAAAATAAGCGTTACCGTACATTTAACAGTTTGTTTGGTGAGTGGAATATTACTGAAGGTTTAAAATATCGCGTTAACTTTGGCCCGGATTTGACTATTGGAAGAGCTGGTCGTTTTATTGGTGCTTTTACGAATAATAATCGTGGAGGAAATGCGAGTGGTAGTATTAATGAGCAATTCTTGTTCAACTGGACACTTGAGAATATCGTTACCTATAATAAAAAGTTTAAGGATGTACATAATTTGAATCTAACTGGCTTACAGTCAATTCAGCGTGATCGTGATGAGCGTACTTCTATTTCTGTTAATGGTATTCCGGCTGAAAAGGCGGCTTTTCATCGCTTAGGTGATGCAAACCAAATTACGGGTGCTAATACTGATTTGATTGAGTGGACTTTACTTTCGTATATGGGTCGTGTAAATTATGACTACAAAGAGAAGTATTTGTTTACGGCTACGGTTCGTATGGATGGTTCATCTCGTTTTGGTGCGAACACTAAATTCGGTATTTTCCCTTCATTTGCTTTGGGATGGAATATTTCTGATGAACCATTTATCAAAAATATCACGGCTATCGATCAGTTGAAGTTACGTGCTTCTTGGGGCGCTATTGGTAACCAAGCGATTACACCATATCAAACGCAAGCTTTGTTAGGTCGTACTTCGTATGCTTGGGATAACACGGCTGCTTTTGGATATCGTCCAAACTCAATTGGTAATCCAGACTTGCGTTGGGAAACATCAACTACCTCTAATGCGGGTCTAGATTTCAGTTTCTTAAATGGTAAAATCTCGGGTTCTGCAGAGTATTATGTGACGAACACAACAAACTTGTTGGCACCTCAGCCTTTACCTACTTCAATTGGTTTCGGTGGGTTTATCACAAACGTTGGAGAAACGCAAAATACGGGTATAGAATTGACTTTATCAACGGTGAATGTTGACCGTGGTGGTTTCCAGTGGACGTCTGATTTAATTTTTAATCGTAACAGAGAATCAATCGTTTCTTTAGCGAATGGTAAAGTTGATGATATTGGTGCAGGTCGTTTTATTGGTCAGCCGCTTAGTGTTTTCTTCGACTACAAGAAGATAGGGATCTGGCAAGCTAATGAAGCAGATGCTGCGAAATCATTCGGAGATAAAGTAGGTCAAATTAAAGTAGAAGACTTTAACGGTGATGGTAAGATTAATGCGGCTGATCGTCAAATTTTAGGTTCGGCAGTTCCAGGATTTACGGCAGGATTAACCAACCGTTTCTCTTACAAAGGCATAGATCTTTCATTCTTTGTTTTTGCGCGTGTAGGTCAATTGATTCGTAGTCGTTTCCATGATAACGTAAATCAATTAGCAGGTCGTTATAATAACTTAAATTTGAATTACTGGACACCAAATAACCCTACGAATGAGTTTCCTCAGCCGGTTGTTACGCAAGAGTTTCCAAAGTATGGTAGCTCATTGACATATTTTGAAGGTTCTTTCTTCAAAATTCGTAACATAAACATTGGTTATAATGTGCCTGATAATGTGGCTAAGAAGTTAAAAATGCAAAGTATTCGTGTTTTTGCTAGTATTCAGCAACCATTAATTTTGGCTCAATATCGTCAAAAATACAAGGGTATCGATCCTGAAACTTTTGTTGACGGTGAGCAAGGTGTAGGTGGAGGTGAAGTTAATGCGAACGTGTCGCCTGCGACAAGTGTTACAACATTTGGCTTAAACCTTAAATTTTAATCAATTTATTAAATTAAGATAGATATGAAAAGCTTTAAAATTTTTAGAAAAATTAGTTTTATAGCAAATATTAGTTTGATTGGAGTAGTTTCTTTGAGTACCCAATCTTGTAATGATTTGTTAACGGAGGATGTTATTTCGCGAATTGGTAATGATTACATCAATACAGCGAAAGGATTAAACGATGCTACTAGTGCGGCTTATTCATCTATGCGTTCATGGTATGGAACTGAGCGTGGGATGAATTTGACCATTTTTGGTACGGATTCATATACCAACGGTGCAGATGGTAGCTGGAAGTTTATGAATACGTATACCACTGACTTTGATACTCGAAATGGTCATGTTGCAGAAGTTTGGAATGATTTTTATGCTGGAATCAATACATGTAATGCAATTATAGAGCGTGCACCTAAAGTTACGGGTTTAGCGGAATCAGTTAGAAAACAACGTATCGCTGAAGCAAAGTTTATTCGTGCGCATCATTTCTTTATTCTTACCCAATTGTTTGGAGGTGTTGACTTACGATTGACAGAAACTTTAGCGCCAACAAAAGAGGTGAAAAGAAGTACAGTAGCTGCACAATATGCTCAAATCATTAAGGATTTAACGGAAGCTTTGCCTGATTTAGAAAATAAAGCACGCTCTTCTGATTATGGCCGTATTACGCGTGCTGGAGCAGAGCATTTATTGGGTCGTGTTTATTTGACGAAAGCAACATCTGCAGCTAAGGCTGGAGATGACTATGCTAAAGCAATTGCAAGTTTGAAGAATGTGATATCCAATTATGGAATATCTTTATTGCCTGATTTTGCTAATGTTCACAGACAAGGTAATGAAGCGAATAACGAAGTTATTTGGTCAGTACAGTATACACGTGATCCATTAACTAATGGCGGAGGAAATAATGCGCACGTCTTCTTTTTAATGGAGTATGATGTTTTACCTGGTATGCAGCGTGATACGGAGAATGGGCGTCCATTTAAAAGATATGCTCCAACAAATTATACGTTGGATGTAGTATTTAAGGACCGTTTAAATGATAGTCGTTATAAAAAGACCTTCAAAGATACCTATCTATCCAATAAGCCTGGTACCTATAATACAAGTTTCGATACCTCAAAAAAGACTTTAACTTTTGCTTTAGGTGATACAACAATTTATTTACCTGGTAACGAATTGTCTGTTGATGATAGAGCAAAAAGAAAGTATCAAGTTCTGGTTCCATCTCGTTATGATGAGCGTATTTTTCCAGCGCTTAGTAAGCATATTGACGGTGGACGCGTTGACCGTACACAATTTGAAGGTGGACGTGATTTTATTGCTTTCCGTTTAGCTGATACGTACCTAATGTTAGCAGAGGCTCAATTCTTCTCTGGTGCAATTGCTGATGCTGTAAATACCTACAATATAGTACGTCGTCGTGCTGCATTTCCAGGTAAAGAGTCGGCTATGTTAATCACAGCAAGTGATTTAAATGTAAATTTTGTCATGGATGAGCGTGAGCGTGAATTAATCGGTGAGCAATCTCGTTGGTTTGATTTAGCTCGTTGGGGTAACCTAATTGAGCGGGTTAAATTACACAATCCTAAAGCCGCTGGTAATATTAAGGCTCATCATATTTTGAGACCTATTCCTCAATTACAAATCGATAGAGCTGAAGGAACATCATCTGGTTTCCCACAGAATCCAGGATACTAGTTTCTTTTAAGTTTTCCTTATTTTTGTATTAATTCCGGAGAGTTTTTCTCCGGAATTTTACTTTAAAACCATACGTATGAAAAATTTATTTATTATCTGCACGCTTTTTTTATCCTATTCATCCTTAGCGCAGGATCGCGTTACTTTTGATAAGAAATCTGATAAAGTAGATGTCTTGGTTGGCGGAAAGTATTTTACATCCTATTTTTTTCCAGGTGAGAGCCAACTTAAAAAGGCGGTTCTATTTCCGATTTTGACTGCACAAGGGACTACAATTACACGTGGCTATCCTTTAATTCCCCGCGCTGGAGAACGCGTTGATCATCCACATCACGTCGGTATGTGGTTAAATTATGAGGATGTCAATGGTTATGATTACTGGAATAATTCGAATAGTATCGTAGAATCTTTAAAATCCCATAAAATGGGTACGATTCGTCATGAAAGTATTCAAAAAATATCAGAAGGTACACAAGGTTCACTTGTGGTTACTGCTTCTTGGGTCGATGAAAATGGAAAGGGAAAAAAAGTGTTAGAAGAAACTACTTCGTATGTTTTTTCTGGTTCTAAAGATATACGTATCATCGATCGAATCACTACTTTGACTGCCATTAGTGACGTAGTTACATTTAAGGATGTTAAAGATGGTATGTTTGCGATTCGTGTGGCGCGCCAGCTTGAAATACCGTCAAATAAACCTGATGTTTTTACCGATGCGCATGGTGTGGAAACTAAAGTATCTGTCATGGATAATACCGGAGTTACTGGAAATTATTTAAGTAGTGAAGGTGTTAAAGGTGAAGCAGTTTGGAGCACCCGAGCCAAATGGATGAATTTATCAGGTAAAATGGATAATCATTCAATAAATGTAGCAATTCTTGATCATCCAGCAAATGTTACTTATCCTAGTTATTGGCATGCGCGTGGTTATGGTTTGTTTGCAATTAATCCCTTGGGGCTTTCTGCATTTAGTAACGGTAAAGCATCATTAAATTACACATTACTTAAAGGTGAGTTTATTTCATTTAGATATCGTACGATCATTGCAGATCGTGATCTTTCAAAAGATGAACTTGACATAGCTCAAGCGAAATTTGCTCGAGAAGTAAAATAATTCGTATTTCAGGAAATATAATGTATTTTTGCAATGCATTGGGGCCTTTTAAGGCCCTATTTTCTTTACTATATGAAGTTACAATTTTTAGGAGCTGCCAAACAAGTGACTGGTTCTATGTCCTTACTTGAGTTAGCCGATGGGTATCAAATATTGATAGATTGCGGGACTGATATGGAGCGTGATATTGATTATGAATCCCCAATTGAGCAAAAGTCTTTTTTCCCTTTTGATGCGTCGTTGATTAATTTGGTTGTACTAACCCACGCGCATATTGATCATTCAGGTAATATTCCAATGCTTTATCGGGAAGGCTATGAAGGTCAAGTTTTATGTACCCCACCCACAGCCGAGTTAGCCGAGTTATTGTTATTGGATTCTGCCAATTTGCATTTACGTCGATTGCGTTCCGCACAAGGAGAAAGTCGTAAGAAGAATAAGCAAATGGATCGCTTGTTACGCAGAGGTGATCTTTATTTGCAAAAGGACGTCGAGGATTCGATGGATAATTTTGTAACACTTCAGTTTAATCGAAAGTTTGTCGTTAAACCTGGATTGGAAATTACGTTTATTCCTGCTGGTCATTTGCTAGGTGCTGCTCATGTATATTTTTCAATTACGGAGGATGGAGAAACAAAAACACTAGGTTTTAGTGGTGATATAGGTCGTTTTGATTACCCATTACATATTGATCCTCATCCGTTACCTGCCTGTGATTTCTTAGTTTGCGAAAGTACGTATGGAAATCGAATTCATGAGGATAAAACCTCCCCAATGGACGCTTTGGCAAAAATTATTAAGGAGACTTGTATCGACAAACCAGGTCGGTTAATCATTCCTGCTTTCTCCGTTGGGCGTACACAAGCGGTTTTGTATACATTAAATCGCTTAATTGAAGAACAAAATTTTCCAGCGATCCGTGTATTTACAGATAGTCCAATGGGACGTAGTTCAACGCGGATTTACCGAAAAAATATATCCTATTTAAATCCTGAGGCACGCGCTTTTCACAAAGAATATGATGATATATTCGATGTTGAAAATTTGGTTTTTTTACAAACAGAAAAAGAGACTAAGGCGATAAAGAATTACCATGAACCGTGCATTATCATTTCTTCATCTGGTATGATTTCTGGTGGGCGTGTAGAACAACATATCGCGGATAACATTGGTAATTCATATTGTACAATTTTATTGATTGGGTATTCTGCAGAAGGAACTCTTGGAAAGCAGTTGCTTGAGGGTACAGATATGATTCGTGTCAAAGACCGTGAATATCGCGTAAATGCCCAAATTAGAAAGATAGATGTTTTCTCCGGTCATGCAGACCAAACGGGTTTACTTCGATTTATTAAGGAACAAAATCCTACTTCACTTAAGAAGATTTTTTTATCACACGGAGAAGAGGAAAGTATGTTGGAATTTAAAGATAAGATTTACGAACTTGGTTTCAAGGAAGTTATTTTACCTTCCAAGCACGATACTTTCGACCTTTAATTTTACTTTTGTATTGAATTTAAAATGCTCTTATGCGAACTTTATTAGAATTTGAAAAGCCAATTGCGGAATTAGAAGATAAGTTGATCGAAATGCGCAAATTAGCTCTTGAGAATAATGTTGATGTAACTAGTGCCGTAGCATCTCTAACTGATAAAATTTTAGAATTGAAGAAGGAAACCTTCTCAAATTTGACTCGTTGGCAACGTGTCCAGCTCTCACGTCATCCCGATCGTCCTTATACTTTTGATTACATTGAAAAGATGTGTTCAGAGTTTATTGAAATTCACGGGGATCGATCTGTCGCTGATGATAAAGCCATGGTGGGAGGTTTTGGGAATATTGATGATGATTTTTCGGTGATGTTTATTGGCCAACAAAAAGGTAGGAATACAAAACAACGTCAATTCCGTAATTTCGGAATGCCTAACCCAGAGGGTTACCGAAAAGCACTTCGTTTAATGAAGATGGCAGAGAAATTCAATAAGCCAATTGTTTGTTTTATTGACACGCCTGGTGCTTTTCCTGGATTAGAGGCAGAAGAGCGTGGTCAAGGTGAGGCCATTGCACGCAATATTCGTGATATGTTTATGTTAAAGGTACCTGTTATTTGTATCATAATAGGTGAAGGTGCCTCTGGTGGTGCTTTGGGTATAGCCGTGGGTGATCGTGTATTAATGATGGAAAATACGTGGTATTCCGTTATTTCCCCTGAATCTTGCTCGTCTATTTTGTGGAGAAGTTGGAATTATAAAGAGCAAGCTGCAGAAGCGTTAAAATTGACCGCAGAAGATATGTTAGGGAATGGGCTAATTGATGGTATCATTCCAGAACCTCTCGGAGGTGCTCATTTAGATTTGGCTTCTGCTGTGACTATTGTAAAAGATGTCATTATAAATGAATTAGCGATTTTGAATAAAATGGATCCACAAGAACGCATTATGTCTCGAATAGAAAAATTCGGGAAGATGGGTGTCGTAGTCGAATAAGCTGATGGGTTCCAACATAGCTGTTGTTTTTGATTTAGGTAATGTATTATTACCAATAAATTTAGAATTAACTTATTCTGCCTTTGCTAGGTTCACGGAGAATTTTTCTGCTCAAGAGGTACAATACATTACGGAAACTGAAGGTTTATGGGTTCCATATGAATCTGGCTTAGAAACGTGTAGTGAATTTAGAGATCGTTTACGTGCTCGATTTCAGTTAGAATGTACGGATAGTGAATTCGATTTTGCATTTTCTGCTCTTTTGCTTGAGTTTCCTGTCGGTGTTGTTTCTCTTTTGCAAGAAGTGAAATCTAATTTTCCAGTTTATTTGCTAAGTAATACAAGTCGTATTCATTCACATTTGTTTTTGCAGAACGATTCTTTGTTTTCATTATTCGATTTTGTCCATTTATCCTATGAAATGGGTGTTTCAAAGCCAGATAAAGAAATATACCAACAAGTCATTGTTTCAAACCAATTGCAAAATAAGCGTATTGTATTTTTCGATGATAATAAATTTAATGTGCAGTCGGCACTGGAATTTGGATGGGATGCAGTCTTAATAGACCCAATCAATTCTTTTTCACAAATCAGAAATCATTTACAACAGTATGTTAATTAAATCACCGCTATTTGATTTTTTGTTTCAGGCTACCGGTTGGAAGGTAGTAGGAAATGTACCTAGACATCTCGCTAAAAGTTTGACAATTGTTTGTCCGCATGCAACTTGGAAAGACTTTCCTGTAGGCCTAGGGGCTCGTTCTATGATGAATATGCCCATTTATTTTTGGGGTAAAAAAGAATTATTTGATGGTTTTAAGGGCAGTATTTTTCGTTGGCTCGGAGGTTATCCCGTAGACCGTTCGCGAAATACTAATCTTGTTGGCTCCATAGTAGACATTTATAATTCTAAAGACACATTTCATGCTGTTTTAGCCCCAGAGGGTACACGTAAAAATGTAGAATCTTTAAAAACTGGATTTTATTATATCGCAGTGCAAGCAAATGTACCAATCGTAATGATTGGCTTTGATTATGTAAATAAGGAAATTCGAATTCGTGAACCTTATATGCCAACTGGCGATTTTGAAAAGGATAAGCTTGTCATCGCTGAGTATTATCAAACGATTCCTGGTGTTCAAAAATCATGGATTTTGAATTATTTAGCTGATCGTGTATAATGCACAATCAGTTCGGCTGTTTTTTTAGAAGCGCCTTCGGTGCCAATAATTTCCTGTAAATCCTCGTAGTCCCTTATTTGTTTTAATCTAGTTGGATCATTATCCACAAGTAGTGGTGTGAGATGTTCGGATATATGTTCACTAGAAAACGCAGTTTGAATCAGTTCAGGTACTGCTTTTCGGTTTAAAATTATATTAATTAGAGAGATATATTTAACCTTTACCAGTAGTTTAGCTAAAGAATAAAATAACCAATCTGTCTTGTATACGACTATTTGAGGTATTTTGAGAAGGGCTGTTTCCAATGTGGCGGTTCCAGATGTGACGATAGCCGCTTTAGCTTTTGATAAAGTGCGATACGTGTCGTCGAGGATATAGGTTAACCCTGATTGTTTGATTAATTCACTCCACTCACTAACGCCGGCAATAAGGAAATTCGTTTGTGGGTTATCTGCTACTAGCTTTTTAAATATAGGAATGGCAGCTTTTATTTCTTGTTTTCTGCTTCCTGGAAGTAAGGCAACAAATGGTAGAGGGTGATTCCAATCAGTTGGTGAATTTTGTGCTTGAAACTGGGCTACTGAATCTTGGAGTGGATTTCCAACATAATGCGTAGAGATGCCTCTTTCGTGGAACATTATTTCTTCAAATGGGAATATAACGTATAATTGGTCAACCCACTTTTTAATATCTTCGATACGTCCCTTATTCCAAGCCCATACTTTTGGAGCAATATAAAATTGGGTATGAAATCCTTTAATTTTGGCAATTCGTGCAGCTTTAAGATTGAATCCACCATAATCAATAAAGATAACCGTGTCTGGTTTAAACGCAGAAATTTGATTTCCAAATTTAGAAAAAAGGCCTTTTAGTTTATTCAAATTTTGAATGACTCCTAATAAGCCCATAATGGCCAATTCGGTGTGATGAATAAGAATTTCAGCTCCTTGATTCTTCATGTAATCGCCGCCCCAACCTTTTATGATAGCATTTGGATCAATAAGTTTAATTTCGCGGATTAAATTTGATCCGTGTAAATCTCCTGATTTTTCTCCTGCTAAAATAAAGTATTTCATTTAGGCTTCACCGTAATATTCAACGGAATTTTTATTTGTTTCGATCAGGTGTAATTTATGTAATTGAGCTGATTCAGATACAGACGTAATTGCAGGTGCTAATATTTTCCAGAATTCCATTATGAGTATTTCACAACTAGCTAGTTTGCCGTGCATAAAATCCACATCTAAATTTAGATTTTTGTGGTCGACCTTATCTATTATTTTTTCTTTTATAATGTCTCCTAATTGTTTTAAATCAAATGCGAAACCAGTATCTACATTCGGCTTCCCTTTGACCGTAACAATTAATTCAAAGTTATGCCCATGCCAATTGTTATTCGCACATAGTCCAAAAACTTCTTGATTTTTTTCTTCGCTCCAAGCTGGATTAAATAGGCGATGAGCGGCGTTGAAATGTTCCTTTCGGATAACGTATACCATTGTTTTCAGTTTGTGTGAAGGATGTCTGGGAAAACAATAGCAGACAATCCAAATATTTCACAAAGGTACAAAAGCTATTTAGAATATATGTAAATTTGTTTTTTAATACGTTTCTATGATCATTGTAACTGGTGCAGCTGGATTTATTGGAAGTTGTTTAATCGCTCGATTAAACGAATTGAATTTTAACTACATCATCGCTGTTGACGATTTTTCATATCCTGAAAAGAATAAGAATTTAGAAGGGAAGCAAATTAAAGAACGTGTGGAACGAACTCAGCTGTCTAGTTGGCTTGATGCCAACTACCGTGAAGTTGAATTTTTCTTCCACATTGGCGCACGTACAGATACTACTGAATTTGATAAGTCAATTTTTGATGAATTAAATGTCAACTATTCTAAAATGGTTTGGCAGAAGTGTATTGATTATCAAATTCCTTTGGTTTATGCTTCTTCTGCGGCGACATATGGATTAGGTGAATATGGTTATGATGATAATGAAGCCGAACTTTTTAAGTTAAAACCTTTAAATCCCTATGGAGATTCAAAAAATGACTTTGATATCTGGGCGTTACAGCAAGAGGAAAAGCCATTTTTTTGGGCTGGATTGAAGTTTTTCAATGTGTATGGTCCGAATGAATATCATAAAGGACGTATGGCTTCCGTTATTTGGCATGCTTTTAATCAAATCACATCAAATGGTAGTCTTCGTTTGTTTAAATCACATAAAATTGATTATGCTGATGGAGAACAAATGAGAGATTTTATTTACGTGAAAGATTTGATTGACGTTTGTGTCTTTTTAATGGAGCACCGTAAAAATTCTGGTATATATAATTTAGGTACCGGTATTGCTCGCTCATTTAATGCGTTAGGTACATCCACATTTGTGGCAATGAATAAGCCTGTACAAATTAATTACATAGATACTCCTTTGGACATTCGAGATACGTATCAGTATTTTACGGAAGCCAATATGTCTAAATTGCGCTCCATTGGATATGATGAAGCGTTTTATACCTTAGAAGAAGGTGTAAAAGATTATGTTCAGAATTACCTTATGGCTGGGAAGTATTGGTAATTTTTTTGATACCTTCTTCGATAAATCCTTGACCGTAAGCTAGCAATTGTATGTTGGCCGCAATCAATCCTAATAGACTAATCTGTATACTCTTTGTCTGTTTTAAAGCATCTAAAAAGATGGCTATCCAATAAACCAGTAATCCCATAAAGAGTAAATTCCCAATTGGAGGAATTAGTATATTTAGAACAACAGTATTCCAAAAATAAATAAAGTAACAAGCAGGGAAGAAGTGAACCCATTTAAGTTCTTTCGGGAAAAACCGACTGATATTAATCCTGGCTCTTCCAAAGAAATGAATTTGTTTGTAGAATTGCTTGAAACTAGTTCTTCTTTTATGATAGATAAACGCTTCTGGTAGTAAGCCTGACTTGAATCCTAAAGCTATACAACGTATGCTGAATTCAATGTCTTCACCCATGCGTGTAATAACAAAACCTTTTGTTGCCTCCCAAACTTTTCTCGAGATACCCATATTAAAGCTTCGTGGATGGAATTGACCACCTATGTTTTTTGCTTTACCACGAATTCCACCTGTGGTGAATAAACTGGTCATGGCAAAGCTGATTGCCTTTTGCGTTGCAGTGAAGCTTACATGGTCTTTATCAGGTCCACCAAAGAGATCTAATTGCTGATTCTCTATACCTTTTTTTACTTCTTCTAAATAGGTTGGCTCAATTAATGCATCTGAATCCAGTATAATGAAAAAATCACCTTTAGCACGTTCAAAAGCGTAATTACGTGCAAAACCTTGCCCGCCGTTTTCTTTGAAGAAATAGTTGATTTGTAAAGATTTGGCATACTTTTTAACGACGAGGTCAGCTTTATCAACACTTCCATCTTCAATGACCAACACTTCAAAATTTGTGTAGGATTGTTGGGCTACACAAGCCAATAATTCATCAAGTTCCTGTGGACGATTGTATACGGGTATGATGATGCTGAATAACATGGTTAAGCGAACATCTGTAGGAGTGTTTCTTCGCTAGCCTGAAGAATTTTAGCCAATTCTTCTTCCTGAATTGCATCTGAAATAAACCAAGATTCATATTGGGAGGGAGGTAAGTAGATGCCTCGTTCAAGCATACCATGGAAGTATTTTCCATACAGTGCGGTGTCGGAAGTTTTGGCATCCGAAAAATTATTTACCGCTTGTTCTGTGAAAAACAAAGTGAACATAGAGCCGATTTGATTGATTGTATAGGATAAACCTAACGAATCTAATTGAGATCGAATTCCTTGTTTTAATCTATTCCCTTTAGCGGCTAACCTATCGTACACGTCTAAGTTATCCGTTATGTGGTTTAGCATCGCCAAACCTGCAGTGGTTGCAAGTGGATTTCCGCTCAAGGTTCCTGCCTGATATACCGGTCCTGACGGTGCAATCATATTCATTATTTCTGAACGACCACCATAAGCACCTACGGGTAATCCTCCGCCTATGATCTTACCAAAAGTAGTTATATCTGGTGAAACGTTGCATATTCCTTGGTACCCACTTGGCGATAAGCGAAAGCCTGTCATCACTTCATCGAATATTAATAAAGCTCCGTATTGATCACATAGCTTACGAACGCCAGCTAAATAACCTTCTTTTGGAGTAACTAATCCCATATTGCCCACCACGGGTTCAATAATAACCGCTGCGACTTGGTTTAGATTTGCTTCGAATAAATTCTGTAAAGAATTTAAGTTATTATAAACTGCTGTCAATGTATCTTTTGCTGTTGATGCTGTTACACCAGGACTATCTGGTGTCCCAAGTGTAGCTACGCCACTACCTGCAGCAATTAAAAATGAATCCCCATGACCATGATAGCAGCCTTCAAACTTGATGATTTTATCGCGTTTTGTGTATGCGCGTGCCAATCTAATGGCTGCCATAGTGGCTTCGGTTCCAGAACTTACTAAGCGTACCATTTCAATGGATGGCACCATGGAACAAATTTTTTCAGCGATTAGTACTTCTTTGTAAGTAGGTGCACCGAATGAAAATCCATCCGAAAGAGCTTCTCTAACTGCATTTTCAATAACAGGATGTGCTTGGCCAAATAGCATTGGACCCCATGAACCGATTAAATCAATGTATGAATTGCCATCTACGTCGTGTAAATAGGCTCCTTTTGCCGATTGCATAAAAATGGGAGTACCACCAACTGATTTAAATGCACGAACAGGTGAATTAACCCCACCTGGAATTAAAGTTTTTGCTTTTTCAAAGTAGCTTGAACTTAATATACCCATTATTTTTTCTTAGGTTTCTTTTGTGTGGCTGTTGCTTTTTGTTGTTCTTCCATCGTCTTCAATTGCGTTTGAAGGTATTGAGAAAAACGAGATTTCTTTGCTCCACCACTTGCCGCAATTTTTACACGATTAGCATCTAATAATTCTTTGATCTTGTCTTCATTAACAAAATAACGAATGGCTAATTGCTGACCTATCGTCACTAAATTAGATACAAAATAATAGAAACTTAATCCTGCAGAGAATGAATTCATCACAAACATAAAGATGACAGGCGTAATGTATGCCATCATTTTCATGTTAATCGGTTGGCCAGGTTGATCAGGCGTTATTTGATTATTATAATATCCATACGCTAATTGAGATGCTGTCATTAGCAAGCAAAATAAACTCACGTGAGTTCCATAAAATGGAATGGCAAATGGCAGCGTTAAAATAGAATCGAATGTAGATAAGTCATTTGCCCAAAGGAAGGATTCTTGACGAAGATTGATTAAGTTAGGGAATAGCATAAATACGGCCATTAATACGGGCATAGTAGCTAAAACGGGTACGCAGCCACTTAATGGATTTACGCCAACTTCCCCATAAAGTTTCATGGTTTCTTGTTGGACGCGTGCTGGATCATCACCAATCTTCTCTTTGATGGCTGCTATTTCAGGAGCTAAAATACGCGTCTTAGCCATCGAAACATATGATTTGTATGTTAATGGTAGTAAAGCCGTTTTAATGATTAGAACCAATAAGATGATTAGTAATCCATAATTTGACACGATACTCTCTAAGAAATCAAACAGAGGTACGAATATGTACTTTGTGAGCGGCAATAAAAAGTCATAGCTCAGCTTGACGTTTTTTCCAAAAGAAGGAGCGACGGTTTTTATTATAGAATAATCATTTGGTCCAAAGTAAAACTTATAATTTGATTTGCCTTGGATTAGATCCTGTGTTGATGCTGTTAACGTAGCGTCTAATGTCTTTAAATGTAAAGAATCAGTCAGATTGGGCGTGCTGATTAAATCTGCTTTTTTAAATTCAAAACCCTGTGGTATTAGACCTGTTAAGAAATACTTTTTCTTAAATGAAATCCATTGAGTTGGCTTTATTAAATTGTCCGTTTCTATTCCACTCGGATTTTCAGATAAATTATCAAACTCCTCATCTTCAGTCAATAAATAATTGATTGTGGCTTTGCGTTCTTCATTAATATCTTTTTCATTTTGAACTAGATTTTCTTTCCAATGAATCGTGTAATCAGCCCCTGTGATTACGCTAGCTGCATTTTTCGCATCAATTGAATAATCGAGTTCAAAATTTTCTTCCCCTAAATTATACGTTTGACTAATTTTCTGGCCGGTTGCTAATGTACTTGTAAACACAACATTGCCTTTATTCTCTTGAACATCGTAGATTAAAGCATTCAGTTTAATTTTTGTATTTCCAGATGGGATCTCTACATCAAATTGATCTTTGCTTGCATCAAACATCTGAATTCCTTCACTTTTACCCGAGTTGTAATTTGCGTAGCTACGGTAATTCTTTAACGTTACTGATTTAATTTTACCGCCGTAATTTGAGAGCGTTACTACCATATTCTTGTTTTCTAACTTTAGAAAACGCTCCTTGATTTGTGCAGTAGGATCTGGTGCAGTTGGGGGTGTTACGACAATGTTAGCTTTTGGTTTAACTACATTAGCTTTTTTAGCTACTTGTTCTGTTGGAACCGGTTCCACAGGTGCAAAAAAATATTGATAGCCAAGTAACATGGCCATAATTAAGACGATACCGGATATTGAATTCTTATCCATAAATTATTTTGAATTTTTGATAAATGGAACTGCATGCTGGTACGCAGCCTTAATAAATTGCACAAAAATAGGCGATGGTGCCTCAACTGTTGATTTGTATTCAGGATGGAACTGAACTCCTACATAAAATGGATGATTGGGTAGTTCGATGATTTCAACAAGTTCTGATTCAGGATTAATGCCTGAAGTGACCATGCCAGCTTGATTAAATTGAGTTAAATAGTCATTGTTAAATTCATAACGGTGACGGTGTCTTTCTTGAATTGAAGTCTTTCCATAAATTTTAAAGGCCATCGTACCTTTTTCAATTTTACATGGATAAGATCCTAATCGCATAGTTCCTCCTTTTTCTGAAACATCTTTTTGCGATTTCATTAAATCAATGACTGGATAATTTGTTTCTGGATTCATTTCAAATGAATGTGCAGCTTCTAAACCTATAACATTACGCGCAAACTCAATAACGGCACATTGCATTCCCAAACAAATTCCTAAGAATGGTATTTTATTTTCACGTGCATATTTGACTGCGTTTATTTTACCTAAAATGCCGCGTTCTCCAAATCCTGGAGCAACTAATATTCCATCTAAACCTGTTAAAACATCTGCCACATCGATATCCTCCATACTTTCTGAAGATATCCATTTGACATTTACCTTTATTTCATTGGCTACACCCGCATGAATAAATGCTTCAGCAATCGATTTGTACGAATCTTTTAGCTCTACGTATTTACCAATTAATCCTACTGTTATTTCGAATTTGGGATTTTTTAATTTATCTAAAAATTTAGTCCATGCCGTTAAATTACTATCCGTGTCATTATAAATATCAAGTTTATATAAAACGCGGCTGTCTAAACGTTGTTGTTGCATCAACATTGGTACATCATAGATTGTTTCGGCATCTCTAGCTTCAATTACATCTTGTTCGCTCACATTACAAAAAAGACCTATTTTCCTTTTCATTTCTTGTGGAAGCGGATGCTCCGTACGGCAAACTAAAATATC
>CAMCXW010000010.1 GCA_945883625.1 Spirosoma fluviale | reverse complement strand
TAGCCAGTTATGTAAGCTGGGTTTTGAAGCAGTGTCCTGCGCATCAAATCATGGTCTTTGACCGGGAGTGGCCATTCACTCTGGAAGGATATGATGAAGTTTGGGTGATGGGTGGTGATGGAACGTTTAATTATTTTGTGAATCGTTATCCGACCTGTTCCTTGCCGATTGGCCTATTCAAAGGGGGAACGGGGAATGATTTTTACTGGAAACTTTTTGGGGATTGTTCGCGTGAAGCTCATTTGGCTTCAATTCTGGCTGGTGTTCGTGGGCGATTCGATGCGGGGCAGGTGAACGAGATGCTATTTTTAAATGGTGTAGGGATCGGAATTGAGGGAGAGGTCTTACGTTCGATGGAGGCGATACGCCATATCAAAGGTGGTTTGGGTTATTATTTGGCTGCAATTCCTGCCTTGTTTAGATTTAAGCATTATCGGATTTCAGGCCTTCCCGTCTTTTTATGCATGGTGTTTAATTCATCGCGTGCGGGGGGCGGATTTCATTTTTTTCCCATGGCGTCGATCGAAGATGGGGAATTGGATATGATGATTTGTGAGCCTTTGCCCGTTTGGAAGCGTTTATTTTATATGCCCATTATTCAGTCGGGGAAGCATGTGGGTTTGCCTTTTTTGAGATTTTCGCGGATATGCCAACAAACCATTTCGTGTGATCGAGTTTTGCGCGCGCAGGTGGATGGAGAAGTATTGGAATCCAACACATTTGAATTTCGAGTTCTTCCCGCTAAATTTGATTTTATTAAACCTATCTAATATGATGCAAAAATTACTCTTGACATGCGCCACTTTCTGCTTAGCCATGTCGATTCAAGCCCAAGAGCTGGACAAGAAAAAAGTGTTTTCACGTTTAGCCGAGCGGGAAACTCAATATGGGCAAATCGCTCAAAAAATATGGAATTATGCCGAGGTAGGGTATAAGGAGAAGCAAAGTTCGTTGTTGCTGCAAGAAACCTTGCGTCAGGCAGGATTTACCGTGGAGGCGGGTGTGGCGGATATTCCTACTGCTTTCGTGGCGACTTTTGGTCAGGGAAAACCGGTGATAGGAATCATGGCGGAATACGATGCCTTGCCAGGTTTGTCGCAGGATTCTATACCCACTAAGCGTAGTTTGGGAGGTAATTCGGGACATGCGTGTGGGCACCATTTGTTTGGTACGGCGTCTGTTGCTGCGGCGATTGCGGTGCGGGACTGGATGAAGGAAACGGGTCAAAAAGGTACGATTAAATTATATGGCTGCCCGGCGGAAGAGGGTGGTTCAGGAAAAGTATATATGGTGCGGGCTGGTTTATTCAGTACAGCGGATGTGATGTTGCATTGGCATCCGGACGATGAGAATAATGTTTCAGCGGCATCTTCTTTGGCCAATAAGGCAGGTAAATTCCGTTTTTATGGCTTGTCATCCCATGCAGCAGCGTCTCCAGATCGAGGTCGTTCTGCTTTGGATGGCGTAGAGGCGATGGATCACATGGCGAATATGATGCGGGAGCATGTGCCGTCTTCGACACGGATTCATTATGTGATTACCAATGGTGGTAAAGCGCCAAATATCGTGCCTGATTTTGCGGAGGTATATTATTATGTTCGTTCGCCTAACCGCGAAGTTGTGGCAGATGTGTGGAGTCGTTTGGAGAAAATTGCCGAGGGTGCCGCGCTGGGTACGGGTACGCGATTTGAGTCGGAGTTGATTGGTGGTGTATATGAGGTTTTGCCAAATCAGAGCTTGGTAAATGTGATGGGGGCTAATATGAAGGCCGCCGGCGGATATACGCTAAATGCTTCTGAGCTCGCTTTTGCGAAACAAATACAGCAAACCGTAGGTATGCAAGCAGTGGATTTAGCGACTACAAATCAAGTAGTTATGAATCGGCCGGATCCGAATGGTAGCTGGTCTACAGATGTGGGGGACGTAAGCTGGGTGGTGCCGACGGTTGGCCTGCGTGCTGCGACTTGGGTTCCAGGTACCTCTGCGCATAGCTGGCAAGCTGTCGCTGCCGGCGGTATGTCGATTGGCCGAAAAGGGATGATGGTTGCTGCGAAAACGATAGCAGCTACCGCGATGGATTTATTTAAGAAACCTGTCTTGATCGAAGAGGCACGCGCGGAGTGGTTGACCAAACGCGGAGGTGCCGAATTTCAATACAAATCATTGTTGGGCGACCGTAAGCCTGCCTTAAATTACCGCGATTAATTTTATCAGTTTTTTTGCGGGGCTTTGGGTTTTTAAACCGTAGCTTTTTGCCGCCTGTTACCTTTGGCACACCTATCAGGTGTGCCAAAGGTGCGGCAAGACTTTTTTTTTCAAGATATTCATCGTAACATTGCAATGTAATAATCAAACCCCATGGGAATAACCAAGACCGATTTGTTTACCGATGAGCAAAATGCGATCGCCCAAATGGCGAAAGTATTAGGTCATCCAGCGCGTGTGGCCATTCTGCAGTATTTGGTGAAGTCGAAAACCTGCATTAATGGCGATTTAATTTCCGAGCTTGGCCTCGCCCAAGCGACCATTTCCCAGCATCTGCGTGAATTAAAAGAGATTGGTTTTATCCAAGGCACCATTGAAGGGGTGTCTGTTTGTTATTGCATTAATCCGGAAAAGTGGGCGGAGTTTAGCCAACTGTTCGGATCGTTTTTTGAAAATTATTTCGTTTCTCAACAATCTAACTGCTGTTAATCATGAGCTTTCCTCGTATGCACGTATCACTTTATGTCAGCAATTTGGCGGCATCAGTGAATTTTTATTCGACGTTTTTTGGCCAACCTGCCACCAAGGTAAAACCGGGTTATGCCAAATACGTCCTCGATAGTCCATCATTGATCATCTCCTTTATTGAAAATCCGGAGCGTGTTCAGTCCAATTTTGGTCACTTAGGTTTTCAAGTGGAAACCTTTGAGGAAATGTCCAACCGCTTAGTTCAAGCACGCGCGCAAGGTCTCGTTTCCAAAGAGGAAATCGGCACCTCATGTTGCTATGCCGTGCAAGACAAATTTTGGGCAACAGATCCAGACGGAGTTCAGTGGGAGGTTTACTATTTCCACGAAGACGCGGAATTCAACGATCCGCATTATGAAAATCAAGACGCGTCTGCGTGTTGTATGCCGCAGGTCGCTGAAAAACCTAAACTTAAAATTGCGGAAGTGCAGTCGGCAAATACCTGCGCTCCCGGATCCGGATGTTGTTAAAATATTATCAGTTTTTTTATTCATAAATACCTTAGCTTTGGCACACCTGCCAGGTGTGCCAAAGCTCAAGCAATAAGTCCCATCTTTTCACATGAATAACACCCTTAACGAAAACCTCGAATCCATTTTAGCCTTGGAAATCACGGATGAACGCAAAGCCGTTCTTCAGCCCTTGATCGAATACATCAAATCCAAACGTGAAAAAGAGCAGCCCATCCGTCTCAATTTCATCTGCACGCACAATTCGCGTCGGTCGCAATTTTCTCAGATTTGGGCACAAACAGCGGCGGATTATTTTCAATTAGCCGCGCAATGTTATTCAGGTGGCGTAGAAGTGACCGCCTGCAACGAACGAACGATTGCCTCACTGGAACGCATGGGTTTCATCGTCTCAAAACACGGACATTCGAACCCGA
Source organism: Spirosoma fluviale (assembly GCA_945883625.1). GTDB lineage: Bacteria > Bacteroidota > Bacteroidia > Cytophagales > Spirosomataceae > Aquirufa > Aquirufa fluvialis_E. The sequence goes on along the minus strand of CAMCXW010000010.1, from coordinate 53,914 downwards.
TCTACTTCGTCTTGCACACACAAGATTCGCGTCCCATTAATGTATTTTCGAAATTGTATGACGATGTTATCAATCCGCATACGAGTTTCGCAACGGTCATGACTTGTTCTCATGCCGATGAGAATTGCCCATTTATTCCCGGTGCGGAAGTGCGAATCCCCGTGCGTTACGAAGATCCAAAAGCCTTTGATGATACCCCAGAGGAGGCTGCGCAATACGATGCAAGGTCGAGGCAGATAGCGAGTGAAATGTTTTACGTCTTCTCGCGGGTCTAGCTGGTGTGGTCTCGAACCACCAACCAGCGGCCGTCGATTTTCTTGATTAACAGCGTAAAATAGCCACCTATATTCCCTAAACTTGGCCTAGCCAAATTCCAGCGACCGAGCACCCAAGCGGTTTGGCCAGCCGTGACATCGATTTCCTGTATATCAAAAGACAGCGTGCCCATCGTCTCCCGATTCGGATAACTAGTCTGATAACGCTTCAATGTAGCAGCCCAGCCTTTGGTAACTCCAGCCTTGCCGATGAACTTTAAGTCCTCGCTTTTGGCATAATATTCCATAAACTCCTCAATCTTTCCCTCATTCCACAATCTCTCCTGCGTACTCAGGACAGACTTGATATCCGAAACATCTTTATTTGTTTGTGCAAAAATAGGGAATGCCAAAAGGACGAAGGCAATAATTTTCATAGGTCGATATTTTTTTCCAAAGTAAGAAAATTTTGTCGACACATGTCGGTTTTTCGTATCAAACGTACCAAGCAAATTTTAACTTACCGATTATTGTATCATTTTTGCAAAATAATAAATTTAGACTTACCATGAAGCAATTTTTACTATCCATTTCGCTAGCATGTACCTCGCTAGCAGCTCTTGCGCAAGCTCCCGATGAAAATCGTTTTGTTAAGTCGGTACTCGTAGACAAACTCGACGAGCCGATGGAATTTACATTTTTGCCCGACGGACGCATCGTGTTCGTAGAGCGTAAAGGGGATGTTAAGCAATACGATCCCGCGACCGGAATCACGAAGTCAATTGGGAAGATTGTGACGAATACGAAATACACCAACCGTGCCGGACAAGTTCGTGAAGCCGAAGAGGGAGTGATGGGTGTGATTGTGGATCCCAAATTCAAAGAAAATCATTGGTTATACATCTATTATGCACACCCGAAAGAAGCGAAACACGTGTTGGCACGTATCGAACTAAAGGAAGAGCAATTGTTGATAGACCAACAAAAAATTGTTCTTGAAGTTCCTACCCAACGGGAGGAATGCTGCCACACTGGTGGGGGTATGGTGTTCGACAAGGCAGGAAATTTATTCTTGACTGTTGGCAATAACACCAGTAACAGCAATTCAGAGGGTTATGCACCCATCGATGAACGTCTGGGTCAGGCTTATTGGGATGACCAACGGGGTGCTTCGAACACGAATGACTTGCGTGGTAAAATCTTACGTATTCATCCAGAGAAAGATGGTTCTTATACCATTCCGAAAGGAAATTTATTTGCTGCAGGAACGCCTAAAACTCGCCCAGAGATCTACACGATGGGTCACCGTAATCCTTGGAGACCAAGTTTAGATTCAAAAACTGGGTTTTTGTATTGGGGTGAAGTAGGCCCAGATGCTTCGGTAGACTCGGAAAAAGGTCCACGTGGCTATGATGAATTTAACCAAGCGAAAGGTCCTGGATATTTCGGTTGGCCTTATTTCATCGGAAATAACCAAGCTTATTCGGATGTGAATTTTGAGACGATGGCAATTGGACCAAAATTCAATCCAGCAGCTCCTGTGAATGATTCACCGAACAACACGGGTTTACGCGAATTGCCTCCAGCAACGAAGGCAATGATTTGGTATCCGTATGGTACTTCGGAAGAATTCCCATTAGTGGGTTCATCGGGACGTTCGGCAACGGGTGGTCCGGTATATCACCGGGCTGATTTCCCCAATGCCAAGCGTGCTTTTCCATCGTACTATGAAGGAAAATGGTTGATCGTTGAATTTATGCGTGGCTGGATTATGGCCGTTACGATGGATGAAAATGGTAATTATAAATCAATGGAACGCGTTATGCCAAACACAACCTTCGGTTCTGCAATCGATATGGATTTCAGCCCAGAAGGAGATTTATACGTGTTGGAATACGGATCTGCCTGGTTTAGAGGAAATGAAAATGCGCGTTTGGTGAAGATTGAATACCAAGGAGGAAATCGTAAACCGGAGGTTTTGGCGACTGCAGCTAAAAAAGCAGGCTCCGCTCCATTTGCGACAACCCTTTCTTCGGAAGGAACAAAAGATGCCGATGGCGATAAGTTGACCTACACCTGGACCGTGAAAAAAGCGGGTAAAGTAGTTAAGACATTGGCAGGTGCTTCACCCGCTTTGGCCTTGAAAGATCCAGGTAAATATGCCGTAACCTTGAAAGCGACAGATGCAAAAGGCGCAAGTAATTCAGCTGCTTTGGAAATCTTAGTGGGTAATGAGGCTCCGGTTGTAGACATCGATTTTGAAGGAGCCAACAAATCGTTTTACTTCGCAGACTCAGCACCGAAATACAAGGTGAAGGTGACGGATAAGGAAGATGGCGAATTAGAAAAAGGTATCGCTGCGGAATCAGTAGCGGCGACGTTAGACTACATTCCATTCGGATATGACCCGATTGAAATGTCGCAAAGTCACCGCAAGGCAGATTCAGATTTATTTGCTTCTGCTGGTTTACGTTTGATCAATAAGAGCGATTGTAAGTCGTGCCACCAGTTGAACTTGCGTTCTGTAGGACCGAGCTATAACGAGGTTGCGGTAAAATACAAAGGCCAAAACGTCATCGACCAATTAGCTGATAAAGTGATTGTCGGTGGAATGGGTGTTTGGGGCGAGCATGCGATGTCGGCACACCCTGCCATCTCCAAAGCTGACGCGAAACAAATGGTGTCCTACATCATGAGCTTGAGCGAGCCAAAAGCATCGAATAAAATTGCCTTGAAAGGGGATTTAGCTTTAGTTAAACCAGAAGGACAGAAATCATCGAAAGGTGTATTTGTAGTGCGTGCGACGTATGTGGATAAGGGTAACAAGAAAATTGCTCCAGTTCAAGCGGAGAAGTGGGTATTCTTACGTGCGCCCCAATTGGACGTTGAAAAAGCGGATGTGACCAAAGGTATCATGCAGTTGATTACGCCAGGTAGGTCAACCAACATGGTTGGTCAAAATCCACATATAGGCTATAAAGGTTTGGATTTAACGGGAATATCGACCATCGAAATTGCTGCGACTGCGCAAGCGCGTGCGAATGCCACAGGAGGAGTGATTGAAATCCATTTGGATTCACCTGCAGGACCGGTGATTGGTAAAACAAATTCAATTGATGTTGCACAAGGAGGATTTGGTGGGCCACCAGCATCAGCAACGCCAGGAAAAGGTGCGCCACTTGGAACACCGGTTGCGACTGCGGCACCTGCAGCTGTTTCTGCGGGAGGGGCTCCGGCGCAGCAAGCACCGCGTAGACAAATGACGACGCCAATTCAAAAAGTTGCGATTCAAGCAACGACAGGTGAGCATGATGTGTATTTTGTCGCGGTAAATCCGAAGGCGGCGGACCAACAAATTGTCGTGCAGATCCAAGGAATTGAGATGAAAAAATAGTTTGCTTAAAGTAGTTAGCGGGCTTACGTGTCTTTATGATGCGTAAGCCCTTTTTTTATGCGTGTTACTTTTGCGTTCCTGCTGATTTCCTCGAGCCTATTCGCTCAAAAAAATATCACTGCTGCGTCCGATGCGACCGCGCCTTTGCATGCGTTACAAGCGGATTATCCAACCCGCTACGGTGCCGCGAAACCGGAGGAGGTACTCTCGGTCGTAAACCGTGTGTTTTCCTACCTGGAGGTGGCCACACCGAATCAATTTGTCAATAAAACGACGGGGGCTGTTTGGTCACCAGGCCAAGCATTCGAAGATCAAACCGTTTTCTCCAAAGGAGATTTCCGACCGATTTCTTACGAATGGGGTGTCACCTACTCGGGGATGTTGGAGCTTAGCCGCATCACCGGTTCCCCGAAATACAAAAATTACGTATTCAATCGCTTAAACTTAATTGCCTCAGCGATTCCAGCCGCGCAGAAAAATGATGCCAAACATGTATTACACGGCTTGATCCATCCGCGTGCCTTAGATGACATCGGGGCGATGGGAATGGCCGTCATTAAGGCCAAAAAGGCAGGTTTTTCAACCGACATGTCCTTCGTCACCAAACGCGCTTCCGATTTTATCTTGAAAGAAGAACACCGTTTACCGGACAGAACGCTCGTTCGTATACGTCCGCTTCACCACACGATGTGGCTAGACGATGTGTACATGGCCATTCCCGCGCTGTTGCAATTAGGTGAATATGATGAAGCCGTATTTCAGTTTAATTCCTACCGCAAACGCATGTTTAATACCAATTTAAATATCTACATGCATGGGTATTTAGTGGATGCGGAGGAACATCCAGAGTTTCATTGGGCACGTGCCAATGGCTGGGCATTATTGACCAATGGCGAAATGCTCGAGTTTTTACCGGCTAATCATCCGGCCCGACCAGAAATTTTAAAGCAGTTGAAGCTGCATCTAAAAGGCTTGATGTCTTATCAAGATGGTACCGGTTTTTGGCATCAATTGATAGATAAAAATGATTCGTATTTAGAGACATCTGCCACCGCGATTTATACCTACGTCATGGCCAAGGGAATGAATATGGGTTGGCTTGATCCCAAAACCTATGGCCCCGCGGTGCTATTAGGTTGGAATGCTGTAGCGACACGCGTGAATGAAAAGGGCCATGTGGAAGGAACTTGCGTGGGAACCGGTTTAGCTTGGGATCCAGCGTTCTACTATCACCGACCGATTTCCCCGTTTGCGGCGCATGGATATGGTCCTGTTTTATTGGCAGGTTCGGCGATCTTGGAATTGGTGAAAACAAAAAATTATCAAATTAATGATTCGGCGGTGCATTTTAAATGATAATTTTGAATAGAGTAAAAAATGGATAAACTCGCCTTTTATTTAAAATTTATATGATGCAGCAACCATTTAATTTAAGCGGTAAGGTCGCGCTCGTGACCGGATGTAAAAAAGGGATCGGGATGGCGATGGCGATCGGGCTTGCGGAAGCGGGTGCGGATATCATCGGAGTTTCGGCTTCTTTGGAATTAAATGGGTCAGCTATTGAAAAGGCTGTCACGTCCTTAGGACGTAAATTTAAAGCATATCAGGCGGATTTTTCGGACCGCGAATCGTTATACGATTTCATCAAATCGGTTTTGCGTAATTCTCCACGGATTGATATTCTAGTCAATAATGCGGGGACTATTTTACGCGATCCGGCGGCGGAACATTCCGATGAATATTGGGATGAGGTGATGGAAGTGAATTTGTCGTCTCAGTTTATTTTGAGTCGGGAAATTGGAAGAACGATGCTGGCCCAAGGAGCTGGAAAAATCATTTTCACGGCCTCATTATTAAGTTTTCAGGGAGGTATTAACGTTCCCGGTTATGCGGCCAGCAAAGGTGGGGTTGCTCGTTTGACGATGGCGCTTGCGAATGAATGGGCGAGCAAAGGAATTAATGTCAATGCGATTGCACCTGGTTATATTTCCACAGATAATACCATAGCTTTACGGGAAGATAAGGAGCGGAGTGCCTCCATTTTAGGACGTATTCCAGCGGGCCGTTGGGGTGAACCCAATGACTTCAAGGGTCCTGCCGTTTTCTTAGCTTCAGAGGCTTCGAATTATGTGCACGGGACGATTCTGACGGTAGATGGGGGATGGATGGGGAGGTAGACGCTGGACGTTAGACGTTATACGTTGGAAATTCTGAGGGCGCAATTTTTTGACTAATAATTAGTAATAAATGATTTTATAATATATTTTTTCAACGTCTAACGTCTAACGTCCGGCGTCTAACCTAAACCTATGAAAAACCTTATCCTAATCGCCCTTTTGGCACCCTTATCTATTTTTGCACAAAAAATTGATGTCAACAAGCAATTCAAATTAGCCGAACAACAATATCAACGTATGTTGGCCGCGCAACCAGATACCTCCGTTACCGTCCATTCAGCTAGGCCAGACGGAACCTATCGGAACATGCCATCTAGTTGGTGGTGTTCTGGATTTTTCCCGGGTGGCTTGTGGCAATTATATGAGCGCTCGCACGATGCGCAATGGGAGAAAGCGGCGCGTTTATGGACGGCAGCTGTGAAGAAAGAACAATACAATACGGGAACTCATGATTTGGGATTCATGATGTTTGATTCCTTTGGTAATGGCTTGCGTTTAACAAATGATCCAGCTTATAAAGCTGTATTAATTCAATCTGCCAAATCTTTGGCAACCCGTTTTGACCCAAATATTGGCTTAATCAAATCTTGGAATAGCTTCAAAGGAGGCTATAAGTATCCCGTGATTATCGATAATATGATGAATTTGGATCTATTATTCTGGGCTTCTAAGGAAACCGGAGATCCACGTTTTCGTCAGATTGCGTTGACGCATGCCGACAATACCATGAAGCATCATTTCCGTCCAGATAATTCCAGTTACCATGTGATTTTATACGATGTGGATGGAAAGGTTTTGGCCAAAAAACAACACCAAGGGTACCAAGATGAGTCTTGTTGGACCCGCGGCCACGCCTGGGCGATGTACGGTTACGTAGAAATGTACCGCAATACGAAGGATAAAAAGTACTTGGATTTCGCGCAAAAGATTTCAGATTACTATATTAATCACCCGAATTTACCTGCTGATAAAATCCCTTATTGGGACTTTTTTGCACCCAATATTCCGAACGAAGAGCGCGATGCTTCGGCAGGTGCAATTGCCGCTTCAGCATTGCTTGAATTGAGTACGTATTCGGGTCAAAAAGGCAAGCGTTATTATGCAGATGCCGTGAAGATGTTGGAGTCATTATCAAGTCCTGCATATCGTGCGGCATTGGGTGAGAATAACAACTTCTTGATAAAACATTGCGTAGGGGCAAAATCCCTCAATTCCGAGATCGATGTGCCCCTGATTTACGCGGATTATTACTATTTGGAGGGATTGTTGCGTTACGAGAATTATACTAAAAAATAGATTTCCCCGTTGAGCTTTGGCAAACCTTCAAGGTTTGCCAAAGCTAAGCAAATCGCTAAGTAAAGCCACGAAAATGGCTTGGCAAAGTAGCGCTTATTGCTTACATTTGTGGCTTCAATTTTTACCAAGCCCCATGTCATTAAAGAAAATCCAATCAGCCCTCATTTCGGTTTATTACAAAGACGGTTTAGCCCCGATCATCCAAGAACTTCACAAGAACGGAGTAACCCTATATTCCACTGGTGGAACCCAATCATTTATTGAGGATTTAGGCATTCCTGTGATTGCCGTGGAAGACTTGACGGGCTATCCTTCGATCTTTGGTGGACGTGTAAAAACCTTACATCCGAAAGTATTTGGCGGTATTTTACACCGTCGGGACTTGAAAGAAGATGTTGAGGTAGCAAAGCAATATGGTATTCCGGCGTTGGATTTGGTGATGGTCGACCTATATCCGTTTGAAGAAACGGTGGCTTCGGGTGCTTCAGATGAGGATATTATTGAGAAAATAGACATTGGTGGTATCTCCTTAATTCGTGGAGGTGCGAAAAATTTCAACGATGTTTTGATTGTTTCTTCGCGTGACCAATACGCGGAGATTTCAGCGATTTTTGCGGCGCATGGAACGACGTCAACAACCCTGACGGAGCGTAGAAGCTTTGCTCAAAAAGCATTTGCCGTTTCATCGCATTACGATGGAGCGATCCAGCGCTATTTTTCTGGGGAGTCGGCGGATTTAGCGAACTATACGAGCTTGCCAGCAAATGGGTTGAGGTATGGGGAGAATCCGCACCAACAAGGCACCTTCTACGGAGATTTGTCGGCCTTGTTCGATAAACTTCATGGCAAAGAACTATCCTACAACAACCTAGTGGACGTGGATGCCTGCATTACCTTATTGGATGAATTTAATGAGACAGCCTTTGTGATCATCAAGCACATGAATGCATGCGGTGTGGCAACGGGCCAAACAGTGAAAGAAGCTTACGATAAGGCCTTGTCTTGCGATCCAGTTTCTGCGTTTGGTGGTGTATTGGCAACCAATAAAGAAGTAGATAAAGCGGCGGCGGAATCAATCAATCCATTATTCTGTGAAATTTTAATTGCGCCTTCATTTACAGCGGAGGCGTTGGAGATTTTACAAACCAAAAAGAATCGCATTTTATTGAAACGCAAGTCGGTGGAATTCCCTAAGAAAATGTTCAAGACGTTGTTGAACGGCGTTTTAGAGCAAGATAAGGATTTGGTTATGGAAGGAATTGCCGACTTTAAAACTGCAACTAAACGCGTGCCTACAGACGAGCAGATGCGGGCATTAGCATTTGCTTTAAAGATTTGTAAGCACACAAAATCAAATACGATTGTGTTAGCGAATGATGGCCAACTTTTAGCATCGGGTGTGGGTCAAACATCACGCGTGGACGCTTTGAAACAAGCCATTGAAAAAGCAAAAGAATTTGGCTTTGATTTAAATGGAGCTGTTATGGCATCGGATGCATTTTTCCCATTTCCTGACTGCGTTGAAATCGCGGGAAATGCCGGTATTGTGGCAGTAACCCAGCCAGGTGGTTCGATTAAAGATCAGGATTCCATCGCGTATTGCGATGCAAATGATATCGCGATGGTCATGACAGGAATTCGCCATTTTAAGCATTAGGATTTTTCGGTAAATAAGTATATTTTTAAGGCTAAAATTCAACAATTAAAAATGGGCAAAGTAATGCGCTCGTTCAACTCATTTAAATTATATTATGTCAGAAGCACAAGATACATCAGCTCAAGATCGGGCAAATTATGGTGCAGATAATATTCAAGTATTAGAAGGTTTAGAGGCGGTTCGCAAGCGTCCTTCCATGTACATTGGTGATACCGGTTTCAAGGGTCTTCATCATTTGATTTGGGAGGTTGTCGATAACTCCATTGATGAGGCGTTGGCAGGTCATTGCGACAAGATCAAAGTAACAATCAACACAGATAATTCTATTTTAGTTGAAGACAACGGTCGGGGTATACCTACGGGCATGCACACGAAAGAAAAGCGTTCTGCTTTGGAAGTTGTAATGACGGTGCTTCACGCCGGAGGAAAGTTTGACAAGGATACATACAAAGTTTCTGGTGGTCTTCACGGTGTGGGGGTTTCCTGTGTAAATGCCTTGTCGACCGATTTGAAAGTGACCGTACACCGCGAGGGTAAAATTTTCCAACAAGAATATAAGATTGGTGTTCCGCAATATCCTGTCAAGGAAGTAGGGGAAACGGATCGTACAGGTACTTCGGTTTTGTTCAAACCGGATGAGTCAATCTTTACGGTAACAGAATATAAATACGAAACAGTAGCGGGACGTTTGCGTGAGTTGTCATTTTTAAATGCGGGTATCCGTGTGGAATTGACCGATTTGCGTGAATTAGATGAAGAGGGTAAGGCTCGTTCAGAGGAGTTTTTCTCAGAGGGTGGTTTGCGTGAATTTGTATTGTATTTAGATGCTACCCGTGAACCTTTATTGGCCGAACCTATCTACATGGAAGGCGATAAAAATGGCGTACCCGTTCAGGTAGCCATGATGTACAACACGTCGTACACAGAAAATGTGGTCTCGTATGTTAACAACATTAACACGATTGAGGGCGGAACGCACGTTGCTGGATTCCGTGGCGCATTAACACGTACCTTGAAAAACTACGCAGATAAATCGGGTGCTTTAGAGAAATTAAAAATTGACATCGCTGGAGATGACTTCCGTGAAGGTTTAACAGCCGTTATTTCGGTTAAAGTAGCTGAGCCTCAATTTGAGGGTCAAACGAAAACCAAATTAGGTAACGGTGAAGTTTCAGGTGCCGTTTCGTCAGCCATGTCGGATATGCTTGAGTCTTGGTTAGAGGAGCATCCAAAAGAAGCGCGTCAAATCGTTGCTAAAGTTATTTTAGCTGCACAAGCGCGTCATGCTGCTCGTAAAGCGCGTGAGATGGTTCAGCGAAAAACGGTTTTGGGTTCAAACTCATTGCCAGGGAAGCTAGCCGATTGCTCGGATAATGATCCAGAAACTTGTGAGATTTACCTTGTCGAGGGAGACTCGGCGGGTGGAACGGCTAAACAAGGTCGTAACCGTGCTTTCCAAGCGATTTTGCCTTTACGTGGTAAGATTTTGAACGTAGAAAAAGCACAAGAATATCGTATTTACGAGAACGAGGAGATTAAAAACATGATTACTGCGCTGGGCGTTTCTTTCGGAAAAGATGGAGATGAACGTGCATTGAACATGGATAAATTGCGTTACCACAAGGTGATCATTATGACCGATGCGGATATCGACGGCAGTCACATTCGTACGTTGATTTTGACATTCTTTTTCCGTTACATGCGGGAATTGGTGGATCGTGGATGTATTTATATTGCACAGCCACCTTTGTATCAGGTGAAGAAAGGCCAACAAGTTCGTTATGTTTGGACGGAAGACCAGCGAACATTAGCTATTCAGGAATTAGCTGCCGGTGGAAAAGAGGAGAGTGTGGGTATTCAGCGCTATAAGGGTCTTGGAGAGATGAATGCGGAGCAATTATGGGAAACAACCATGAATCCAGAGTCCCGTACCTTGAAGCAAGTAACTGTTGAGTCGGCGATTGAGGCCGATCTATTATTCTCAATGTTGATGGGTGATGAGGTTGCACCTCGTCGTGACTTTATCGAGAAGAATGCCAAATACGCAAAAGTAGACGTTTAGGTCGATGGAATTTGATTTCAAATCTTATCATTTGCGTGGCATACATGCGGATACTGAGGAGGAAAAACGATCGATAAATCAAGAGTTGAAGGATCTTTATGATTCCTTAACAGTTGATGAAAAACGAATATTTAATTTGGAGCTTCAGAAATTCTTGGCCTTGGAGACAAGTCGCTTGGGTTCTGATTATGAGGCGATTAAAAACCAAATTCCAAAAATGTAAGCATGAGTAATTCAAGATTAGATAAAATTATCAAAGCGTCAGAAGATTCTCCAAATGGGAATCTTTTGTCGTTCCTGAAGCCTAAAAATTGGAAAGTAAATCTTGTTGCCCCGCGTGATGCGGTTCGCAAACTAGAGAAGTCGGCACAAAAAGCTCAGGAGACCATTGCGAAGTCTCGCTACATTTCACGCGATATTTCTTGGTTGAAATTCGATGAGCGTGTTTTGGATCAAGCGCGCGATTCTTCCAAAAGTTTATTTGATCGATTGAAGTTTTTAGCCATTACGGCCTCTAATTTGGATGAGTTCTTTACGATTCGAATAGGCTCATTATATAATTACATCGACTTTGGTAAGGAGCGTACCGATTATTGCGGATTGCGCGAAACACCTTTTAAGCAAGCTTTAATCACCTCGGCAAAGGAGTTTAGTGTCGAAAAACACCGCTTATTTATCGAAGAAATTTTGCCACTTTTTCCTGAAAATGGGATGAGCTTAGCTTCTTTAGAAGATTTGACGGTTGAAGAAATTGCGGATGTTGAAACGTATTTTAATCGGACAATTTATCCGATGTTAACGCCAATGGTCTTTGACCATACGCATACTTTTCCTAGTTTGTTGGCTAAAACGTTGATTTTCGGGGTGGTTACCATTGGATTCACCGATAAAATTAGCCGGAAAGGTAAACCGGAAAAAGATCGAAAAATTTCGTTTGTACAGATACCATTAAACTTAACGCGTTTTTATGTAATCGAGCGGGACGATAAGGTATTGTTTTTGTCTATTGAAAAAATCATCCGACATCACCTTCAGATTTTATACCGAAATGTGGAGATTGAATCGACCTCTTTATTTCGGATTACACGAAATGGGGATTTTGATTTAGTTGAGCATGAAGATGCGGAAACTGATTTTGTGGATGAAATCAAGAAGAAAATTAAAGACCGCCGCTTAGGTCGTGTCACGCGTGTCGAAGTGGAATCGGAACATTCTGAATTTTTACTAGGCGAGATGTTGAAGCGATGGAATTTAGATAAGTCGGACATTTTTGTCAAAAAATCTATTTTGGATTTTACCGCATTCTGGCAAATATTGAAGTACCCGGAATTTAAATCAAAACTGGCTCATAATCCGGCTGTTGTTCCTCCCCTAGGGTTGAAGTCGGTGCAAATTACTGACATCTTCGAGACGATGAAACGTGGTGATATTTTATTGCATCATCCGTATAATAACTTTGAGCCCGTGATTCAATTGTTGGAGCAAGCAGCGGAGGATCCACATGTTTTGGCCATTAAAATCACGTTGTATCGTATTTCAAAAAATTCACGGATTTCAGGTGCATTATTGCGCGCGGCAGAACAGGGCAAGCACGTTTCGGTACTCTTTGAAGTGAAGGCGCGTTTTGATGAGGAAAATAATATTCGGGAGGCGACTCGTTTACAAAAAGCTGGATGTTTCGTGATTTATGGAATTCCAGGTTTAAAAACGCATACCAAGTTACTGCAGGTTATCCGTAATGAGGGTACGCATGTGATGAGTTATGCGCACTTATCTTCAGGTAATTACAATGAGGATACGGCGAAGTTGTACACCGACCTAGGGTTGCTGACAACCGATTCGCGTATTACCCAAGATATTTCGGAGTTTTTCAATGTAATTACGGGGCATTCGATGCCTACGCATTATGAGCATTTAATTACGGCACCGCGGGATATGCGGAATCGTTTGATTGAAATGATTAATCAGGAAATAACTAATCATAAACAAGGCTTGGCGGCGGGGATTTGCTGGAAGATTAATTCATTACAAGATTTGGATACGATGGAGGCTTTGTACAAAGCTTCTCAGGCGGGTGTTCCTGTTTTGTTAATTATTCGAGGTATTTGCTGTATTCGTCCGCAGCGAGAAGGGTTATCGGAAAATATTTTCATCAAATCTATTGTGGGTAATTACCTGGAGCATACGCGTTTATACTATTTTCATCGCGCTGGAGAACCAAAAGTTTATGGCGGTTCCGCGGACGTAATGGTGCGAAGCTTTGATCGTAGGATCGAATCATTGTTTGAATTAGTGAATCCGCGTGCCAAAAATATGGCCATTACGATTTTGGATTGGAACTTGCGTGACACGGTTAATTCCTATGAAATGCAGGAGGATGGTACCTATTGGAAGGTTGAGAGTGATGAACCATTTAATATTCATGAGGAGTTTTATACAATTAGTGAGGAAGATTTAATTGAGGAGATTACATTTGCAACTTACACCAATACCCTTACAACAACATAAATGGAGAGATTTACAGGTTTATTAGGTATCGTTCTGATTTTGGGCGTGTCATTTTTAATGTCCAATAATCGAAAGGCAATTAATTACCGTACAGTTGGTGTTGGATTATTATTACAAGTAGCTTTGGCTGTTTTTATTTTGAAGACAGAAATCGGTCGAGTGACATTCCAGTGGTTGGGTGATTCAATTAATACGTTATTAGGTCAAGCTGATAAGGGGGCCGCTTTCGTATTTGGTTCATTGGTGGATCGAAATTTGATGTCCAAAGCTTTCGGTCCAGGGAATGAATATATTTTCTTTTTCAAAGTTGTTCCTACCATCATTTTTGTTGCTGTTTTAGTAAATATATTTTACCATTTGGGTGTGCTCCAACGGGTCGTTTCGACCATGGGAAAAGGTGTACACTGGTTGATGGGTGTGAGTGGCGCGGAGGCTTTGTCCAATGTTGCTTCTACGTTTGTGGGTCAAGTGGAGGCTCAAATCATGATTAAGCCCTATTTGAAAAACATGACGAATTCGGAGCTCATGGCTTCGATGACGGGATCATTTGCTTGTATTGCAGGTGGTGTCATGGCGGTATATATTTCCTTAGGCGTTCCTGCTGCGTATTTATTGGCCGCTAGTTTGATGGCTGCGCCAGGAGCGTTGGTAATTTCGAAAATAATTTTTCCAGAGACTGAGAAGTCGGAGACCGAAGGTATGGTGAAGATGGACATTACAAAATCACATGCGAATTTAGTCGACGCGATTGCCGCGGGAGCTAGTGAAGGATTGAAAGTAGGATTGAATGTTATAGCGATGTTGATTGGATTTATTGCGTTAATTGCTTTGGTTGACTTAGGTTTAGGTCAAATTGGATCTTTGATTAATATGCCGTCGCTTTCGATGAACTTGATTTTAGGCAAAGTATTCTCTGTTTTTGCATTTGCTATGGGCGTACCATCTCAAGATGTGGAAGTAGCTGGGGCCTTGATGGGCAAGAAAATGGTCGTGAATGAATTTGTAGCTTACTTAGATATGGTGAAATTGAAGGACACGTTGGATCCTAAAACCATTGCCATTACCAGTTTTGCTTTGTGTGGATTTGCTAATTTTTCATCCGTTGCGATTCAGATTGGGGGTATTGGCGAATTAGCTCCATCGCGCCGATCTGACTTGGCGAAATTAGGCTTTAAGGCCTTGATTGCCGGGACATTAGCGTCCTATTTATCAGCCACATTAGCCGGTTTATTATTATAATATGCGCATTGATCCCGAAACCGTCGAGCGAATAAAGCAAACGGCTGCTGTGGCAGACGTGATCGGGGATTATGTGACAATCAAGAAAAAGGGGGCCAATTATTGGGCTTGTTGCCCGTTTCACGGCGAGAAAACGCCTTCGTTTTCAATATCACCGAGCAAGGGAATCTATAAATGTTTTGGTTGCGGAAAAGCAGGAGATTCAGTCCGGTTTATTATGGACATTGAAGGTTTAGGTTACGGAGAGGCATTACGTCATTTAGCCAAAAAATACGGCATCGATATTCAGGAGGAGGAGATGACGGATGATCAGCTTCAGCGTCAAAATGAGCGCGAGAGTTTATTGATCATGCTCGAGTTCGCCAAAGAATTTTTCAAAAAACAATTAATTGATTCCGAAGAGGGTCGTTCGATTGCGCTGCCTTACTTCAAAGAACGCGGATTTTCAGACGCCACAATTCAAGCTTTCGAATTAGGCTATAGTCCGGAGGGATGGGATGTGTTCTTAAAGACGGCCCTAAAACAGGGTTTTAGCCAAGAAATTATTGAGAAGGCGGGTTTAGTTACCAATAAAAACGAGGAAGGAAAGGTATATGATCGATTCCGGAATAGGGTCATTTTTCCGATTCACAGTGTGGCAGGAAAGGTGATTGCCTTTGGTGCGCGTATTTTAAAATCAGACGCGAAGAACCAAGCTAAATACCTCAATTCGCCCGAAACAGAAGTTTACCATAAATCGGCCGTTCTCTATGGCATCGCACAGGCGAAGAATGAAATTCGTCAAAAGGACGTTTGTTATCTCGTGGAAGGATATACGGATGTGATTTCTTTGCATCAAGCGGGCATCAAAAATGTGGTTGCTTCTTCTGGAACTTCATTAACCATTGAGCAAATCAAGTTGATTGCCCGGTTTACGAATCACGTAACCGTACTTTATGACGGAGATTCTGCCGGAATAAAAGCCGCTTTGCGCGGAATGGATTTAATTTTAGAGGAAGGATTGCAGGTAAATCTAGTGGTTTTCCCAGAAGGACAGGATCCTGATTCCTATGTGCGTTCGATCGGTAGTGAGGCTTTTATCGAATACATTCAGAAAGAAGCGCGGGATGTGATTTCCTTCCAGGCGAATCTTTTTATGAAGGAAGCTGGAGATGATCCATTTAAAAAAGCGGAGCTTATTAAAGAGATGGTCCAAAGTATTTCTAAAATACCGGATGCCATCCAGCGTAGCTTATTCATTCAAAAAACGTCTCAGATGATGCGTTTGGAAGAAGATGTGCTGCTGGCGGAAATGAATAAGATTCATTTGAAGAAGATGAATCAGCGGTCGGCAGGTTCTGCGCCTCAAATCATATCCCCGCAAAATGAGGTAGATATGAACGCGCTTTTTGCAGCGGAAGAGGATGCTCCTGCGGAAGTTCAGAGTCTAGCTTTTTACCAAGAATCTGAGTGCATTCGCTTACTCGTGAATTTTGGCCATTTGGAGGTAGATCCGGAAAAAGCACCCGGACATACGTTGATGGAATATCTGTTGCACGAGTTAGAAGATGTAAAATTTCAGACGCCTTTGTTTGTGGAGATTTTGGGGATATGCCAACAAGAATTTGCGTCAAAGCGCGTGCTAGGTCCTGAATTTTATTTACATCATGGCAATGAGGAGATTCAGCGATTTGCGATAGATGTGTCGTCAGATAAACATACACTTTCCTCCGTTTGGAAGGACCGACATGATATTCGGGTTCGTGAGGACCATGAAATGTTGGAGGATTTGGCCTATAAAAATGTCTTGCGCTTGCGAAAAGTATATAATGACCAACAACTAAAAGATGTGATGGAGCGCATGGAAAAATATGAAGGGGACAAAAATGACATGAATGAGATGTTGCATGAATTCATCTCATTGAAGGAAATTCAGAAAAACATTTCGCAGGAATTGGGTACGGTTATTGAAAAATAGCCTATTTTACCCCTTATAATGAATAGAATACTTTCCATATTACTATTTTTCGTTCTGCTTTATCAAGAATTTGATAATCGTACCAGTGGTTTGTGTTTCATGCGTTTTTTCTGAAACTTAGCAGGTGGGGGTAAACGCTGCCGGGGTCGGAGACCCCGGCAGCGTTACGTTTTTTTAACATTTACGCCACTAAAAAACCCCCTATACAACGGCATAAGGGGTTTTTATCAGTTTACTGGGATATTCAAATATAGACTATAGGCCTAGAATCTTCTTATTCAGCTCTTCATCAGCGCCTGTTCCCGCGAAATCATCAAACACTTTTTCAGTCGCCTTAATAATATGGCTTGAAATAAAAGGTGCTCCTTCTGTCGCTCCTTGAACCGGATCTTTGATGCAGCACTCCCATTCGAGAACGGCCCAACCGTCATATCCGTATTGCGTTAATTTTGAGAAGATGCTCTTGAAATCCACTTGTCCATCACCCAATGAACGGAAACGTCCCGCCCGGTTGATCCAAGATTGGTATCCACCGTAAACACCTTGCTTACCCGTTGGGTTAAACTCCGCATCCTTTACGTGGAACATCTTGATACGCTCGTGGTAGAAGTCGATGTATTGTTTGTAATCTAAAGCTTGCAATACAAAATGAGACGGATCATATAGTAAATTGGCACGCTTATGTCCCTTCACCTCATCCAAAAACATCTCGAACGTCACGCCATCATGCAAATCTTCACCCGGGTGGATCTCATAGCATAAATCCACGCCACACTCGTCGAAGGTATTCAAAATCGGCAACCAACGGCGCCCTAATTCCTTAAATCCTTGCTCCACTAATCCCGCAGGACGTTGTGGCCATGGATAAACCGTGTGCCACATCAATGCTCCCGAGAACGTCGCATGCGCATTCAAACCCATGTTTTGGGATGCTTTCGCCGCATATTTTAATTGTTGGACCGCCCATTCCGTCCGCGCCTTTGGATTTCCTTTCACAGCATCCGGTGCAAAACCGTCGAATCCTAAATCGTATGCCGGGTTAACGGCAACTAATTGTCCTTGTAAGTGTGTGGATAACTCGGTGATTTGCAAGCCTTTGGCCGCTAACATCCCCACGATTTCATCGCAATAGGTTTTAGACTCTGCCGCTTTTTGCAAATCGATGCAGCGCGAATCCCAAGTAGGAATTTGAACGCCTTTATAACCCAAAGATGCCGCCCACGTCGTGATGCTATCTAATGAATTGAAGGGAGCTTCATCCCCCATAAATTGTGCCAAAAATATCGCTGGCCCTTTGATCGTATTCATATTGTTAACGGTTTAGATTTTAACCCACTTTTGTGAACGTGTCGAATCCAAGATTCGCTCGCAAATTAATAGCTCACGGTACCCGTCGGCAAATGTCGGGTATTTCGGATTTTCTGGTTGCTTACCTGCCTCAACAGCCGCATAAACTTCCTTGAATAATTGCTTCGATGTATCCGAGAATCCTTCATTGTGACCTCCTGGGAATGTCATTAATGCCGTCGCTTCTGGATATGCCAAAGATGGATCGCGCATTAACACTTGATTCGCTTGATCACGGTTACCGATCCACATTTCGTTTGGCGCTTCTGAGTTAAACGCAAATGTTTTGTTAGATCCTGAAATTTCTAATTTCAATTGGTTCTTTCGTCCCGCTGAAACTTGAGATACCGTGACACAACCACGGTTTCCATTGTCGAAACGCAATAGTACGTTGGCATGATCCTCCGTATTAATAGCCACATCCGCATAATCTTCCGGTTGTAACATTTTGCCTGAATACGTTTCCACTGGCTTCAAAGGCTTCTTACGCACCTTGTGAACCGTGTTGAAATCAGCCATAACCTCCACCGTTTTCAATCCGGTGATGTATTCGATTACATCCAATAAGTGTGATCCGATGTCCGCAATCGCACGTGAATCACCCGATTTATCTGGTTCTAAACGCCAGTTGTAATCTGTGTTATAGAATAACCAATCTTGTAAGTAGCTACCGATGATCGAATAAACTTCGCCCAAATCGCCTTTTTCGCGCATGGTTTTCATTTGACGTACCAACGGATAATAACGCAAGTTGAAGTGAACCGCATTCACCAAACCAGTTTTTGCTGCCAATTCCATTAACTCTTCAGCCTCATGTAAATCTTTCGCCAATGGCTTTTCACAAACCACATGCTTGCCAGCTAATAAAGCGGCTTTTGATTGTGAATAGTGCAGGAAATTGGGTGTACAGATGTGTACACATTGGATATCGTCTTGTTTTAATAAGTCTTCAAAGGTATACCAACGGCCAATTCCTAGTTGTTTCGCTTTTGCCTCGGCTAATTCAATGGTTACTTCACAAAGTGCAGCAACTTCGATATTGGGTAAGCGGCGAAGCGCTTCGATGTGTGCGGGTCCGATAAATCCGGTACCTACGATACCTACTTTAATTTTAGTCATGATCTATTATAGTTCAAATTTTGTCCATTTGTTCTGGTTGTCTTTGGCGGAACGAACCACGTTCTCAATGAATGCCATGCCCATAATTCCTTCGTCTATGCCTGGGAAATCAAACATGGGATCTTGTGGTTTGCCAGCCCAACGGGCTCTTACGGCAAAAGCAAAGTTGCGGTAAATATTCGCAAACGTTTCTACGTAACCTTCTGGATGTCCGGCCGGTTGGCGTGAATGTGCATTCGTCGCTGCCGACAAATTACCTACTGCCGTCCGAATCGTACGTGCTCCATCATCGCGTGTACGAATTGTCAATGTATTTGGCTCCATTTGATGCCACGTAATTCCTGCCTTGCTTCCGTAAATACGGAAATTGAAATCGTTTTCTTCTCCGTTACAGATTTGTGAGCAGTGTAAAACGCCTTTGGCACCATTATTATAATGAAGCAAAATGTTGCCATCATCATCTAATAAACGACCCTCAACAAAAATCGTCAAGTCGGCACACAGTTCTGTAATATGTAATCCCGTGATGTATTCGATTAAATTTTCACAATGCGTTCCGATATCACCGATCGCTCCCGCAGCACCGCAACGCTCAGGGTCTGTACGCCAAGCGGCTTGTTTTTGACCAGTAGCTTCCACTAAATCAATCAACCAGCCTTGGGGGTATTCCACGATAATCTTGCGAATTTCGCCTAATTGGCCCGAATCAACGAGGTGTTTGGCCTCTTTGACCATCGGATACGCGGTATAATTATGTGTCAATGCGAAAATCAAACCTGATTTATCGATGATTTTTTTAAGTTCTTTGGCTTCTGCCAAATTCAATGTAGCTGGCTTATCACAAACCACATGAAACCCATTTTCAAGCGCAAATTTAGCTGCAGGAAAATGCACATGGTTAGGAGTAACAATAGATACAAAATCCATACGCTCGCCTTCTGGTAACTCTTTTTCCTTTAGGATCATCTCTTCATACGAACCGTAAACACGGTTTTCTGGAAGATATAAGGCTTCACCTGTTGATTTTGATTTCTCTGGATTGGAGCTGAATGCCCCACAAACTAATTCGATTTCACCGTCTAATTGCGCACCTCTGCGGTGAACGGCACCTATGAAAGCTTCGGTACTTCCACCGATCATGCCCATTTTTAATTTTCTTCCGCGCCGACTAGCTGCTGTCGTGGATGTTCCACCTTGGATCATATGTTTGATAGATTTAGATAATTACAAAAATAGGGCTTAATTTGATTAAATTACCCTTTCCAAAGAGCAGATTTCAAGAAATTTTTCAAAATAAATCATATTTTATGTAGGAATTTAAAAATCTTTTTGTTTTTTTGGTACGATTTTTCCAATTTATAATTTAATTTTTTTAAGATTGCAAATTCTCTAACCTTTTAACTAAAACTAAACTATTATGAATCAAACTGTTAATGCCAATCGATTATTCTTGGCTTCTTGCTTCGCGCTGATTACGACTGCCTTTTCTTTTAGTATCCGGGCAGGTATTTTACCGCAGTTAGGAACGGAATTAAATTTATCCAATGAGCAATTAGGTCATATAAATCAAATGTGGTTTCTTGGTTTTCCTATTTCCATGATTTTGGGCGGAGTTTTTTATACCTCTATTGGGCCAAAGTTGATCATGCAAATTGCCTTAGTAGCTCACGCTTTAGGTATTTTACTAACCATTTATGCGGTTGATTACAACACCTTGTTGATTTCTACTTTATTAATTGGTTTAGGTAATGGTTGTACCGAAGCTGCTTGTAATCCAATGATTGCTGATGCATACACGGGTAATGAAATGAGCAGTAAATTAAATCGTTTTCACATGTGGTTCCCAGGTGGAATTGTGGTGGGCTCGTTAATTTCAAAGTTCATGACTGATTCTGCGATGACATGGCAAGCGCAAGTTTGGGTTATTATCATCCCAACTGTTATTTATGCGTACTTATTCTTTGGACAAGCATTTCCAAAGCCAAGAGTCAGTGCAAATTCAACATTGGATAACTTTAAAGCCATGTTAAATCCGTTGTATTTGTTCATGGCAGGTTGTATGGCATTAACGGCTATTTCAGAATTTGGACCACAACAATGGGTGGGCCCGATTTTATCGAAAGCGGGTGCTAGTCCAATGTTAATACTAGCCTTAGTAACAGGCTTGATGGCTGTAGGTCGTTATTTTGCAGGTCCAATTATTGCTAAAATTAACACGATGGGTGTGTTATTGTTTTCTGCGATATTCGCATTAGCAGGATTATATTTAATGAGTACAATGTCTGGTTCAACTTTATATTTCGCTGCGTTTATTTACGCATTGGGAATCTGTTATTTCTGGCCAAACATGCTTGGTTATGTAGCCGAAACAATGCCACAAACAGGAGCTTTAGGGCTTTCCATTTTAGGAGGTATCGGTATGTTTTCTTCTTCTATGTTTCAACCAATCATTGGTAGTTGGATCGATGATAACAAAGCAGCTGCGGTAAGTAAAGGGCTAGTTGGCGACGTCGCTGATCTAGCTGCAGGGCAATCAACTTTATCAAATATGTTGCTTTTCCCAGCTATCTTGATTGTTGCATTTGCTGCTTTGTATTTCTTTGGTAAGAAAGTGAAGGTCGCGTAATCTAGTAGTTGATAAATTTTAAAGGGAGCCTCGGCTCCCTTTTTTTTGTCCCAAATTCCCTATAGCTTTGGCAATCCTCCAAGGTTTGCCAAAGCTAGGTATGCGGTTCATATTTTTGTTATTTTTTGTAGTTGCTTGTAAGCCTAATTATAACGTTGATCCCACGCAAGTGGACAAGAATTTACGCGCGCAAGCCTCGCAATTTCCTGAAAATAAAATTCTAGGGGAAACCCGTCTAGGGAATTTTGAAATAACCTTAGCAAACGAAACTCCGCTGCACCGCATTAATTTTGTTCGTCTCGTTAAGATGGGCTATTTCACGGACCGCTATTTTTATCGGAATGTCTATGAAATAGGAATGCAAGGTGGTGGAGAATTTATGGATCGTTTGGCCTATCTAGTTCCTGCTGAATATCCAGATCATCTAAAGCCTGACCGAGGAGCGATTGCTATGGCTCGCTATGATGAGGGAAATCCACAAAAAGCTTCTTCGCCCACAGAATTTTTCATCGTTACAAATACGGAGCAAGCCGCCCGATTCTATAAGCAATATGTGGTTTTTGGGAAAATAACGAAGGGCTTAGCGGTTATTGATTCGATGCAAAAACAACGGTCATTCGATGAAAAACCTGTAATCCCAATTAAGTTCTCGTTAAAATTAGCGAATCAGTCCAGTCGTTTTCCATGGACTATCTTTTAAAAATTCAAATCGCTCTAAGTGGATTTGATCCGACAGGAAATTAGCGGATGCATAGAAATACCATGAATCAATATAGCCAGGGATCCCTTTAAATTGGGTACGCGAAGCCATAACCTGCGCCTTGAAAACCTCATTAATCGGCGGAGAAATAATCTGTAATACAACTCCTTTTTGGGCGCACAATTGTTTCAATCGCAACACATATTCCTTCGAAATAGAAGAAAATAGCCCTTTTTCGTCCGATACCCCCTCGAAAGATGGTGACCAATTGCTGGTTAACACCGGGCGGTATTGTGCCAAGTAATAAAAGGGAATCGCCTCGACTTGACGCTTCACCAGCTCACTAAACAAAGGCATATTTTCTTTCGTATAAAAAGACTTCACAAAATAATGAAAGCTCAATGGGCTTGCTAAATTATTCTGAAAACTGAAGGGGTGATACATTAGCACTAAAGTGTCCAGCGATGGATTTGCTGCCAGCGCCTGAACAGCAATCACATATTGACCCGCCATCGAAATAGCCTGATTGGAAGCTAATGAAACTATGGCTGAATCATTCGCTAATGAATCCAAGACTTGTTTGGCAACGCTATCGCCGATCACCAACTTTTTCTTCTTTAGCTTAGCTTTACTCGCCGCGAGTACTTCATATACTTCCGTACCTGCCACATCTGTTTGGTACCTCTTGGTCCAATATTGGAACTCGGGGTAAGCGTGGAAAATCAGGCCAAAAACACCTAAAAACACCATTAAATCACGTAAGAAGTGTTTCATTGTCTTTAGAATTGAAAGTAAATAAACTGGTCATTCCCCCGGTAGAAATATAAGATTAATACCATCAAGCTGTAATAAAATGTCCATTTAACCCAGCGATTAGCAAGCGCATTGATTCGAACCAACGGGCTAAGGGTATGTCGGCCTAACCACTCAATCCCCATAAACCCGACAATCAGAACACTCAAAATCACCAGATTTTTTCTACCTGAAATATCGGGTATCCAGCCGCCATGTTGGACCATCCCCGCCAAATACGCGAATGCCTCCGAGATGCTTTTGGCTCTAAAAAACACCCAAAATATGGTCACGATACTGAAAGTAATTAGCATCCGTAATCCGGAAACGAGTTTCGACTGAGACACCCACATAAATCGCTTGCTCACCGCTTGAGGCACTAAAAATAAGCCATTCAAAAATCCCCAAAAAACATAGGTCCAGCTGGCTCCATGCCACAAACCACTGACTAAAAATACCGTTAAGGTATTGACGACCCGGCGCAATTTCGAGACGCGGTTGCCACCCAACGGGATATATAAATAGTCTCGGAACCATGAGGTTAATGAGATATGCCAACGCTTCCAAAATTCAGCCACGTTTTTAGCAAAGTACGGGAAGTTGAAATTGTTCAGTAACTCAATGCCAAACAGACGCGCGGTGCCTAATGCAATATCTGAATAGCCCGAAAAATCACCATAAATTTGGAAGGAAAACAAAACGGCTCCCACGATTAAACTAGCGGAATTCAGGGATTCTTGTTGGCCAAATATCTGATTCACATACACCGCACAATTATCCGCAATCACAATTTTCTTAAAAAATCCCCACAACATCTGTTGCAATCCGAAGATACTCTGCGCTCGATTAAACTTCTTTTCCTCCTTCAATTGTGGAATCAGGTGATTGGCTCGCTCGATCGGTCCTGCTACTAATAAAGGGAAGAAGCAGACGAATAAGCCGTAGACCAACATGTCTTTTTCGGGTTTAATTCGGTCCTTGTAAATATCAATCACATAGGATAGCCCGTGAAAGGTATAAAATGAAATACCCACCGGTAAGGTGATTAATAGGAGCGTGGGCTCCCAACTCCAATCAATTGACTGAGCTAAATCGGCCAAGCTAGAAACAATAAAATTGTAGTATTTGAAAAATCCGAGAAGTGCAAAATTGACACCTATACTGAGCCAAAACCATGTCTTTTTGCCCAATTTCCCTGAGTTGGTGGCGACTTTTTGCCCTGAATAAAAATCTAAACTGGTCGAAAAAATGAGCAGCGCGAGAAACCAAACATTCCAATAGGCATAGAAAAAATAACTGGCGATCAATAAAATGGCATGCTGCCATTTGAGTTTATGCGCGATGCCTTTGGCATAATGCACACCCCAAAACAGCGCATATACGATGGGAAGGAAGACAAGAAAGGAAAATGAATTAAACAGCATGCGCCCGCAATCGGTCTATTTGTTGCAAAATAATAGAAAAAATCATGACCAATAAGCAGCCGAGTACATTTAACCACAAGAAGGCCATTAACTCATAATACCAAGCGACGATGACGATGATTTCGGCCAGTAATGCCGACCAGAATACATGTTTGCCTTCGGTTTTCGGTAAATAAAAGGCACATAGAAATATACCAAGTATCGTTCCATAAAACCACGAACCAAGAATGTTGACGACTTCAATCAAACTACCCATATTGGTTGCAAAATGAGCCACAATTAAACACAGGATCCCCCAGCCTAAGGTCGTTACTTTGGACGCCCACCAATAATGCTTGTTGCTTGCTTCGGGATTGACAAATCGCTGATACACGTCAACCATACTAGTCGAGGTCAATGAACCAAATGCGGATGCCATGGATCCCATAGACGATAACAAAATCATCGCAATCAAAAATCCAATGATCCCGATGGGCAAATGATCGATGATGTAGGTTAAGAAAATATAGTTGGTGTCATTGGGTTCAAAGGAAACGGCCGACTTCTCCATCGAAGAAACTGCATCTTCGCGTAGTTTCATTTGGCGCTCATGCAACGAATTAATCTCATTTTTCAAGGGTGCGACTGCAGCCGGATTGTGGTCGATGGCATTGACTAATGCTAATTCGGCCTTTTTCTTGGCTTCAAATAAAGCCGTTTTCGCTTGATTGATTTGCTTCGCATCTGCCTGCTTCACCCAAACCGCCTCCGTATTTTTATTGAAAAACATCGGTGGCTCATGAAACTGGTAAAAGATAAAAACGAAAATACCGACCAGTAAAATGAAGAATTGCATCGGGATTTTCAGAAAGCCATTCAGCAACAAGCCTTTTCTACTTTGTGTAGCAGATTGTCCAGAAAGGTAACGACCCACTTGGCTTTGGTCCGTTCCGAAATAGGATAGTTGCAAAAAGAAACCACCGATGATCCCTGACCAAATATTATAACGATTATTCAAATCAAATTTCCAATCAATCAAATTGATCTTGCCCATTTTACCTGCAATTTGCAGCGACTGTTTGACGCCGATTTCCGGTGGTAATTGGTAAATAATGAGCACCGCAGCTAAGACCATACCTGCTAAAACCACTGACATTTGTAACATTTGGGTATAGGAAATGGCTTTGGAGCCGCCCAACATACAATAGGTAGTTACGAGTGTGGCCGTTAAGGTGTTCGTCCAAGTTAAATCCCAGCCTACTAAAATCGATAAGATAATAGATGGAGCCGCGATGGTTACGCCGGTAGATAGTGCGCGCGGAATCAAAAAAAGTAAACTGGTTAAAACACGGGTTTTGGAGTCAAATCTTTTTTCTAAAAACTGATAGGCCGTGTAAACTTTGAGTCGATAATAATTCGGAATGAACGTAACAGATAGCACAATCATGGCGATGGGTAACCCCAAATAGAATTGAACGAATCGCATGCCATCTGTATATGCCTGGCCCGGTGCGGATAAAAATGTAATCGCGGAAGCCTGCGTCGCCATGACAGAAAGCAACACATGATACCAAGGTAATTCCCGGTCGGCAAGTAAAAATCCCTGCAAAGACTGCTTGGACTGTTGGCCCCTCCAACTCCCATACGCCACAATTCCGCCAATTGTCAACACTAAAATAATCCAGTCGAGTAGATGCATGGTTTAGCTAAAAAGTGCCGAAAAACCGATGAAAAACAGAATGATGCTCACTAGAAATGCACCTAAAACGAGGTACCAGGTGCGCCAATTAGGCTGTGATTCTTCTTGCTGAGCAGACATAGGTTTTTATTAATATGTCAAAAATAACACAAAATGTTTATTGATTAGATTATTTGCCAAACACCTTTGGAATAATAAGTTTTGCTGATTACCTTTGCACTCCAAATTACGCGGGTGTGGTGGAATTGGTAGACATACCAGACTTAGGATCTGGCGCCGCGAGGCATGGGGGTTCGAGTCCCTCCACCCGTACCAAGGCAAGCCCTCAACACCGATAGGTTTTTGAGGGCTTTTTTTAATTGATTAAACAAACAATTCTATATGAACATTTCACTAAATAAGGCAAGTGATTTACAAGGTCGTTTGACTGTTGTTGTAACTGAGGCTGATTACAAAGAGAAAGTTGAGGCTAAATTGAAAGACTATCGCAAGAAAGCGTCGATCAAGGGCTTTCGTCCGGGCATGGTTCCGGCAACTTTGATTAAAAAATTGTATGGTCAGTCGGCATTAGTGGATGAAATTAATCACGAATTAGGCCACGCTGTTAGTGATTACATCAAAGAAAATAAATTGAATTTAGTGGGCGAGCCGCTTCCGGCTGTGGATGAGTCAGAATCAATTGATTGGGAAAAAGACACGGAATTTACGTTTCATTATGATTTAGGTTTCCACTCAGATTTCAAGGTGGATTTAGCTAAGATGAAAGAGATTAAATCGTACGAAATCAAAGCAGATAAGAAAGAGATTGCGGAGACGGTTGAAAACTTAAAGAAGCAATTTGGAGAACAGACGCACCCAGATGCGGTTGAAGATCGTGATTTGGTATTTGGAACATTCACGCAAGGTGATTGGGTTGAGAAATCAGCCATCCCAATGCACGCGATTCAAGACAAATCAAAGAAAATATTCATCGGCGCGAAAAAAGAGGATACTTTGAAATTTGCGATTGACAAGGTGTTTGTTGACGCAAAATCATTAGCCTTAGCTACCGGTAAAAAAGAAGAAGAAGTAGGTTATTTGACAGGTGAAGTTTCTTTCGTAGTTGAAGATATTACACGTCAAGCACCGGCTGAATTGAATGTTGCTTTCTACGATAAGGTTTTAGGGCCTGGAAAAGCAACAGACGAAAAAACGTTCTTGGTAGAAGTAGAGAAAATTGTTTCGGAGAATTATGCACGCGAAGCGAATTACTTATTACGTATCGATGCGGAAAAAGCGTTGATCGAAAACGTTAAAATTGATCTTCCAGAAGAATTCTTGCGTACGTGGTTAGTGCGTATCAATGAAGGTAAATTTACGCCGGAGCAAATTGATCAAGATTTTGACAATGTGAAACGTGATATTCGTTGGAACTTAATCAAAAATGAAATTGCTGCGAAATTTGACGTAAAAGTTGAATATCCAGAGGTGGTTGAAAAGGCGAAAGATATGGTACGCCAGCAGTTTGGAGGTTATTTATCTTCGGACCAGCCGGGCATTGAGGAAATGATTGAGAAAATAGCCATGGGTTATTTGAGCGATAAGTCTAAGGGAGATAACTTTATGAACTTGTACAATCAAGCATTCTCAGATAAAGTATCGAGTGCCATTGTGGAGAACATTCCACACAAGGTTTCTAAAATTGACGTGGAGAAATTCAAAGAAATTGCAGCAGCTCTGTAAATTCAACGAATCATAAATTAGAGTGAGAACCCCGTAAATTGCGGGGTTTTCTGTGAACAAGAAAGTCTGTTTTAGTGTTTAGCTTTACAGATGAAAATATTTTAAATTTGATTTTTAAAAATTCTGGATATGAACCCAAAAGAATTAACTGGCGAAGAGTTTCGTAAATATGCTGTTCACCACCGTGGATTAAACGGTTTGGCAGTGGATCAATATATGAATAGCATTGGTAGCCGACCGATGCATCAGATCGATGACATGACACAATACATCATTGAGGAGCGCCCCATGCGTTTCGCTCAAATCGATGTATTTTCTCGTTTAATCATGGACCGAATCATTTTTATGGGAGTTCCCGTAGATGACTACATGGCTAATATTATTGTTGCGCAATTGTTGTTTATGGAATCTACGGATGCCAAAAAAGACATTGTTATGTACATAAATAGCCCAGGCGGATCTGTATATGCCGGTTTAGGTATTTATGATACCATGAACTACATCCGTCCGGAGGTAGCAACTGTGTGTACTTCGTTAGCGGCATCGATGGGCGCCGTATTATTAGCTGGTGGTGCAGCGGGCAAGCGTTCTGCTTTAGAACATGCGCGTGTGATGATTCATCAGCCATCTGGAGGAGCACAAGGTCAATCCCGCGATATTGAAATCACAGCACGTGAAATCGTTAAAATTCGTCAAGAATTATATGATATTTTAGCCAAGCATTCGGGTAAATCATTTGAGGAAATCGAACGGGATTCGGATCGTGACTATTGGATGAAAGCAGCTGAGGCCAAAGAATATGGCTTAATTGACGAGATTTTAACGCGT
Source organism: Spirosoma fluviale (assembly GCA_945883625.1). Taxonomy (GTDB): domain Bacteria; phylum Bacteroidota; class Bacteroidia; order Cytophagales; family Spirosomataceae; genus Aquirufa; species Aquirufa fluvialis_E. The sequence goes on along the minus strand of CAMCXW010000010.1, from coordinate 25,134 downwards.
ACGGTTTAATATATTATGGCTAAGAAAGCAAATTGTTCCTTTTGTGGGCGGGCAAAAAATGAGGTTGGTATCCTTCTTTCGGGAATCGATGGGCATATCTGTGATACTTGTTTGCAGCAAGGCTACGAAGTTGTCAAGGACGAAATGGGTGCGGCGGCAAAGGTACATAAACCAGGGAACCAACAGTTCGAATTGGTCAAACCAAAGGATTTGAAGGCTTATTTAGATGAATATGTGATCGGTCAAGAAGAGGCTAAACGGCATTTGTCGGTGGCTGTTTATAATCATTACAAGCGTCTGATGCAGACACCTGCAGCTGATGATGTGAAGATTGAGAAATCGAACATATTAATGGTAGGTGAAACTGGAACCGGAAAAACTTATCTCGCGCGGACGCTTGCTCAAAAATTACAAGTTCCTTTTTGCATCGCAGATGCGACCGTTATTACGGAAGCGGGTTATGTAGGTGAGGACGTGGAAACAATTTTGACACGTTTATTGCAATCAGCTAACTATGATGTTGAAAAAGCAGAATGCGGTATTGTCTTCATTGACGAAATTGATAAAATAGCTCGCAAGTCGGACAATCCTTCGATCACGCGAGATGTTTCTGGGGAAGGGGTCCAACAAGCTTTATTGAAATTATTGGAAGGTTCGATTGTGAATGTTCCACCGCAAGGAGGACGTAAGCATCCGGATCAGAAGATGATTGCGGTGAATACGGAGAATATTCTATTTATCTGTGGAGGGGCATTTGATGGGATTGATCGCCATATTGCGAAGCGTTTGAATTCGCGTCCGATCGGTTTTTCAGGGGATGATACGTTCCACGAATCATTTGAGAAGAATCACATTATGAAATATGTTTCCGCGCAAGACCTTAAATCATTTGGATTGATTCCGGAATTATTAGGTCGTTTGCCCGTGGTTACTTTTTTAAATCCGTTGGATGAGAAGGCCTTGCTTTCTATCTTGACGGAACCTAAAAATGCATTAATCAAGCAATATGAGAAGCTTTTTGACATGGAAAACGTGTCATTGTCTTTCTCGAAAGATGCCTTAGTATATATTGTCGAGCAAGCTATGCAATATAAGTTGGGTGCACGCGGATTGCGGTCTATCATGGAAGCCATTATGACCGATGCCATGTTTGAAATCCCTTCTCAAACCGATTTGAAGGATTTTAAAGTCGATTTAGCTTATGCCAAATCGAAATTTGAACGTACCGTTTTTCATCAAATGAAAGTTGTCGCTTAAACCTTATGAAAGCTTTTATTCTTGTGGCTATTTTAGCCATCTCTAGTTCGTTTGTTTCAGAAAATCAGCCTACGGGCGCATTGCAAGTCGCCACGCCTGAAGTCACAACTCCCACCGCTGTCGCGCCTGTTCGAGAGGTAAAGCATACAAAACGAGTTTCCAACGTTAAAAAAGAAAGTAGACAAGCACGTAAAGTATTAAAAGCAGATGTGCGGGATAAACTACAAGGGATGGATTCCAAATTAAAGATCGGCCTATTTTTGTTGGCCATCGGCGCCGTACTCAGCATCGTTGGCATCAGCCTTGTAGGTGGAATCGCCGCGCTCATTGGCCTCGGATTCACCATTATCGGCCTGCTGCATACGTATTAAAATATGTCGGCCCAGCTCGTATTTTTGCATGGTTTTGGAGAAGATGCCCGTATTTGGGATGATTTCATTCCTCATTTCACCTGGACTGAAAAACCCATCATTCCTTCTTTTGCGCATTGGACTTCCGCAAAATCGATTACCGATTATGCTCGAGAGATTCTTGTTTCATTACCTCAAGATGGAAAACTCACTTTAGTGGGACATTCCATGGGTGGGTACATTGCCCTCGAAATGGCGAAGCTATTTCCTGAACGTATTGAAAAGGTAGTTTTATTACATTCTACCGCACTGCCAGATACCGCAGAGAAGCAAATAAATCGGGATCGCACCATCGAATTTCTAACCAAGTACGGCGCTTCCGTCTTCATTAAATCGTTTGTAACGAATCTGTTTGCCCCCGATTTTGCGGCAAACAATCGAGCATTGATGGATCAGTTAATTACACGCTACCAAGATTTAGCGGCAGATGGACTTATTGCGGCATTAAAGGCAATGCGTGATCGTGCCGATTTCACTAAATTTTTACGCGATACACATATTCCATTTTTGTTTATACATGGGGATTCAGATCCATTAATCAGTACGGATAGCATTTTGGCTATAAAAGCACATCATAAATGTGTAATTTTACCTGAAGTAGGACATCAAGGTGTTTATGAAGCACCACATGCCTGCTATGATGCGATTCAATCATTTATTGCCGACTAATGTCCAAAATAATTATTGCCTTAGATGGCTTTTCTTCTTGTGGTAAAAGTACAACTGCCAAACGGGTAGCCGCGAAATTGCATTATGCATTTATTGATACTGGCGCTATGTACCGTGCAGTAGCACTTTATTTTCATCGTCATGAAGTAGATGTCGAGGATCCTGCAGCTGTTGAATATGCATTGCAACATATCGAGATAACGTTTGAGTTTAATGTAGGCCGACAAGCCTCTGATACCATTTTGAATGGGGAAAATGTGGAGCTGGAGATTCGAAAAATGTTTATTTCGGATATTGTGAGCCAAGTAGCTGCCATTCCAGCGGTGCGTCATGCGATGGTTGCACAGCAGCAAAAAATGGGGGATAAAAAGGGAATTGTTATGGATGGACGCGACATAGGTACGGTCGTGTTTCCTCAGGCCGAATTGAAAATTTTCATGACGGCTCAGCCGAATATTCGTGCCCAGCGACGTAAACTTGAGCTTTTACAAAAAGGCGAAGATCTTCCACTGGAAGAAATTGTGGAGAACCTGCGCATGCGTGATGAAATTGATTCTAATCGTACGGAAGGACCTTTAAAACGTGCTGACGATGCGATTGATTTAGATACTTCTTTCCGAAGTATGGATGAGCAGGTCAACTTTGTTTTAGATCATGTACGTCGGGTTCAAAGTGGAAAAAAATAAACCCTATTTGATTGTTGGCCAAGGTCTAGCCGGCACCATCCTAGCGCATCATTTTTTAGAAGCTCAAATTCCTTTTGAAATTTGGGATGCGTCCCCCACTTACTTTACTTCATCCCATGCAGCTGGAGGAATTTTCAATCCAGTAACCGGTCGAAAGTTAGAAAAAACCTGGTTAGCGGAAGAGCTTTTCAACTATTTGCCGGACTTTTACACGCGACTACAGGAAACTTTACAAGCTTCTTTTTTTCATCCAATGCCTTTATTTCGACCTTTTGCGCATGCAGAAATGCGTACGTGGTTAGAAGAGCGAAAGGCACAAATTGATCATGATTATCTAGAGTGGACGACTGAAGGCGTATGGATAAAGGAGGCGGGATGGGTTGATGCGTCGATTTTGGTACGTGTTTCACAAATATATTTTCGCCAACTGGGCATTTTTCAATCACGTGAATATGTTTCATCCCTTGCGTTTGGGCGTGTGATTTTTTGCGAAGGTTTTCATGGCCAACAAAACCCGCTTTGGGCTAAATTGCCATTTTTGCCCGCGAAGGGGGAGTTATTGATTTTTGAATCGGATCAGCCTTCCAAGGATTACATACTTAGTAAAAATGGATTCGTTTTACCCTTAACAGTAAATCAGTTTAAAGTAGGAGCGACGTATCGTTGGGATGAATTTTCGCCTGCGGAGACAGCGGATGCGCAGGATGAGTTACAACAAAAATTACTTTCCATGGGTGTGGACTCCTATACGCGACTAATTACGCGCGTAGGTGTGCGACCCGCCACACAAGACCGACGCCCTTTTATTGGCATGCATCCGCATGAACCCGTAGGTATTTTTAATGGGTTCGGTTCCAAAGGGGTTTCGTTGATACCTTTTTTTGCGCGTGCTTTTGTTCGCGAAATTCAGGGTATAGAAGAACTGCCTTTTGAGGTTTCAATTCAACGATTTTCGCATTTATTTTCGCCATAAATTCTTACATTTGAGCATGCGGTTTTTTCGTAATCTGTTCTTCATTTTTGCCTGCCTGCTTTCTGTGCACGAAATGCAGGGGCAGGATTTTTATCCAAGCCAGCGGGATTGGGAAAAAACGCGTATTCAATACAAGCGGATTCGTTGGTCCTACATCACTGATCAAAATTTTGAAGTTTATTTTTACGGAAAACAAGAGGCATTGGCGCGTGCCACGATTCAATATTTAGACAGCGAATTACTTCGGATTTCACGCATATTAGGGTATACTCCGTATCAAAAAGCTAAAATATTTTTATACGCATCGTCGGCCGATTTAGCCGAGTCGAATAGTGGTATTAGTTTTCAGGATTTTAAAAAAGCACAAGAAGAAAATCAAGATAAATTTAAGATTGAGATTGCATTTAAGTCCGATTTAGAAGATTTGCATATTCGTTTAGTAGAAGAACTTGCTCGGGTGTATGTACATGATATTTTGTTTGGCGGAAGTATTAAAGATGCCTTGCAGAGTTCACTTTTATTAAACGTTCCGGAATGGTTTACTGCTGGAATTGTAGCCTATGTTGCTCGTGGAGATTCACCAGAAATGAATCAATACATGTATCAAGTGGTGGCGGCGAATAAAGTTAGAAAGCCAGTTTTGGCACGTGGAATTGAAGCAGAATTAATCGGTCAATCGATTTGGTCTTACATTGCTAAAACCTATGGCCTTCAGCCTATTGGAAATATTTTAAATTTGACACGAATTATTCGTAATGATCAATCAAGTATTTCAAGTACGCTTCGAACACCTATTTCACGTTTTTTAAAAGAATGGTTTAATTTTTATTTATCCGAGTCGAAGCAATTTGAAGTCAATTCAAATGCATTTTCCGGCGCCGAAAATTTAATTACGCGCGATCGAATGTCCGGAGAACAATTGGAGGAGTTTCAAATTAGTCCAGATGGGAAATGGATGGCTTACACGCTGGAGGACGCTGGTCAGTACCGTGTCATGATTCAAAATTTACAATCTAAAAAACGTTTTTACTTATTTCAAACGGGCTTGAAAGATCCGTTGCGCGCTTCTATAGGTCAAGCTCCGCGCATGCACTGGTCGGCCAAAAATTCCTTTGCAATTTTATATGCCAAAGACGGAAAGTCATGGTTAAATCAATATGCTCCTATCACGGGCATGTCGGCTAAATTACTTGCCAAAACAGACTTGAAAGACTGGAATTTTACGGATTTTGAAATGCATGAAAGTGGCCAACGCATGTTAGTGCGCGCGCTCCGAAATGGTCAAATTGATGTAGGAATTTATGATTTTAGACGAAATAGATTTACCCCAATTACACAAAATTCATGGGATGAATTAGAGGCTCATTGGTTTAATAAACAAGGAGATGTTATTTATTTGACGGATCAGTATGTGGACTCAACCCAGAAAGTAGTTAAGTCGAAAGGGTTGTCGGTTGTTATGCATTGGCGGGCAGATGATCCAAGTAATCCGCGTGTTTTGCTCGCTCATTCTGGCAGAATTCATTCGTTGCAAGTAAAGTCTGATTCATTAATCTATTTTTTACACAAACAACCTAGCGGGGAAGAGTTGGTTTCATTGGATCTCAACCAAGGGAAGTTGATGCAAAATCGAGTACGTTCCGGTACATGGTCATCGTTTCATTGGTCGGGTGATAAATTATATTTCCAAGATCATGATTTGTTGGACGAACGAATTCAACGCATTTCAGCACAAACGATTTTGGATTTGCCTGCTTATCAGTGGTATCCAATAGGTGTAGACTCTTCTTCAAATTCAATTTCAGATATTTTGGCTGAACCTAAGCGAGATAGTTTGGATGCTCGAGAAAAGGCGAAGCGCAGTCGGCTCGACCGCCAAACACTTCTCCGATCTAGAAAGGAAACCGCCAAACTTGCAGGCCCTTTTGTCTACCATAATTCATTTGTGGTGAATGGTTCGGAAGGGAATTTTAGAATTGATCCGATTCGAGGAATAGGCTATGCTTTCGATGTTAAAATGAATGATTTGATGGAGAATCATTTAATTAAAACGGGTGTTTTTCTGAATGCTAATTTTAAAAATTCAGATTTATGGGGTGAATATGCTTATTTGCCCAACAAAGTAGATTGGGTTTTTCGGGTAGATAGGAAAGTGTTTGGTCAGGAGACGGATGTATTTTTGAATAAAATTCGGTATAATCGCGCCTCTTTGACAGGGATTTATCCCATTAATTTAGCAAGTAAACTAAGCTTCACAGGTATGTTTACGTCGAATCGATCCTTTGATCAGGTCAATTTGTCGGTGCCTGAAAATTTAGCGACCTATGCTGGATCGTCGCTTAGTTACACCTTAGATAATACGTTACATTGGGAGGAAAATTTGCCTATTGGAACGCGAATTTTAGCGACGGTGGAACACCAACAAGCCCTTCTTACTTCGCGAAGTTTTTCTCGTATCCGTTTGGACCTTCGTAAGTACGTTCGGTTAACCAACAGTTTTTTATTGGCTGGCCGTATTTCCGCTTCGCATTCTTTTGGCCTTGCAGCTCGTCAAACGATGTTGGGTGGCATGGATAATTGGGTATTTATAGATAGAGAAGTACGTAATAAAGAAAATCCTTTAGGCGTTTCAGGTCCTGCGGATCGCGATGTTTTTATGAGTGATTTTGCGACGTCATTGCGTGGGTTTAAAATGAATAAATTGGCAGGAAATAGTCATTTGCTTGTTAACCTAGAACTTCGTCTTCCTGTCAAACATTTGATTAGTTTGGAATCAAATAAATCTAACTTTATGAATTCCTTGCAATTGATTGGGTTTACGGATATTGGCTCAGCGTGGACAGGGGCCAATCCATTTAGTCGGACAAATGGGTTCAATACCAATGTGATTGGTGGTGGAACAAATCCATTTCAAGCAACGGTTACCGATTTCCGAAATCCATTTTTATTTGGTTTTGGGGTAGGTGCTCGGGCCAATTTGTTTGGTTATTTTGTTAAGGTTGACTATGCTTATGGAATGGAAACAAATGAAATTAAATCACCCGTTACGTATGTGACCTTAGGTCATGATTTTTAATAGAATATGTCTACGCATCTAACCGATATCACCCCTTTATTAGCCGCTACCCGTAAGTCTGCTGCCTCGTTAGCCATGTCGACTGATGCGGTTAAATTGGCCATTCTTTCTGATTTAGCTGCTCGACTTGAGGCTAATGTTAACTCGATCATTACCGAGAATGAAAAAGATTTAGCTTCTTATGATTCGCAAAATCCAATGCGGGATCGTTTGCTTTTAACCGAGCGACGAATCTTAGATTTAGCTGCTAGCTTGCACGATGTGGCGAAATTGCCTAATCCATCTGGACAAGTTTTGCTTGATAAAATTTTAACCAATGGTCTGCATTTGGAGAAGAAGTCGGTTCCATTAGGGGTTGTTGGCGTTATTTATGAATCGCGCCCCAACGTAACAATCGATGTGGCAGCCTTATGTATTCGGTCTGGAAATGCAGCGGTTTTACGGGGAGGAACAGATGCATGGCATACGAATTCGATATTGGTTTCATTAATTCATGCGTCATTAGAGCAAGCAGGATTGTCGACGGATACTGTACGTTTATTGCCAACCGACCGAGCACATGTAACTACTTTATTGACCGCTGTCAAGTATGTAGATGTAATTATCCCACGTGGTTCGGATGCCCTAATTCAGCGAGTTCGAAAAGAGTCATTGGTTCCTACCATTGAAACGGGAGCTGGGGTTTGTCATACCTATGTGGCGGAATCGGCTAATTTAGCGATGGCTGTTCGCGTTGTTGTCAATGCTAAAGTTTCTCGTCCGTCTGTTTGTAATTCGTTAGATACAATACTCGTACATGCTTCTGTTGCGCACGAATTTTTGGCGTTACTGGTATCGGAGTTTGTGAATTATAAGGTGAAAATTTATGCTGATCAACAAGCTTTTGGTTATTTGCAGGCTCTTGGGTATGCCTGGCTTGAGGCTGCTGAAGAGTCAGATTTTGGTCGTGAGTTTTTAGATTTTGCTTGTTCGGTGAAAATTGTTCGAGACAGCGCAGAGGCACTAAACCATATTGATTCATATTCCTCTAGGCATTCTGAAGCCATCGTAAGTTTGGATGAATCTGAAGCTGAATTGTTTTTGCAAACCGTGGATGCTGCCGCTGTTTATTGGAATGCTTCGACGCGCTTTACCGATGGGGGAGTATTTGATTTAGGGGCTGAAATAGGGATTTCTACACAGAAACTTCACGCTCGTGGGCCCTTTGCATTAGAAAAGCTGGTGACTGAAAAATGGGTGCTTAAAGGAAACGGCCAGATACGGTAATCTAATATTCGTGATCTAGGCCAAGTTTCTGTTTCATCTCACTCAATAATGGGTGTTTTTGAGCAAGAAATTCATATTTATCAGATTGCGTATACAACATCTTCTTATCACTTTTTTCCGTTTCGATTACATCTAAAGCAATGTCGATACTGTAATTTTGTAAGCGCTCACGAATTTTACCTAGGACCTCCAAGCGAATATTTTCGTTGAATTGTTGAACCTGCACTTCATTCTCCACTTTTATGTGAATAATTGAATCAATGATTTCGATGGGCCGATTCATCATCACATAATTGTTGATCAAATTCGCTGATTGGAATTCAGCTGCCAGCTGGTTCCATACCGTCGTCAGCTCTTCTATGGTAAAGGCCTTCGAATTAGCTGGATCATTGCTTAGGCTAGCCAATACCTCTTCGGAAGTTTGCTCGGTTCCTTTTGCGTCAACCACTTTTTTAGCAGAGCGTAATCCGGATACCGTATTTGGTTTCGCTTGCGGTGATGGAACTTCTACGGGAATGGTAGTTTCTATTACAGGTTCCTCTTTGACTACAGGGGGTGTCGGCTCTAAAATAGGTGTTTTATTAGGTTCAGGAGCTTTTTCCGTTATTTTGGCCCCATCGACTTTCGCTTGGGGCTCAGCCTTTTTTCCGCCACCGCCCTCCGTCGCAGGTTGGAATACTGAAGGCAAGTAATTTATTTTTAATAGGCAAAGTTCGAGATGTAATCGTGGATTTTTTGCCGCTTTGTAATTGATCTCACATTGAGAGCAAATATTCATGGCCGATAGCAAGAAAGATGTATTTGTTTTTTCAGCCTGTAGCTTAAATTTTGTCCGTGATTCATCGCTAATCTCCATGAGTGCGAGGGTTTGTGGATCTTTTGCGAATAGTAAATTCCGCAAATGCTCCATAAATCCCGAGATGAATTGTTGGCCATCAAACCCCTTTCGCATGATTTCATCCAGCAAAACCAAAGCTCCCACATGATTTTGGGCGGCCATGTGATCCGTAATTTGCAAATAATAATCGCTGTCAAGAATATGCAGGTTTTCCAACACGTCCTTATGACGAAGGGTATTGTCGGTTGAAAAGGTCACGTTTAAGTCGAACATCGACAACGCATCACGCAATCCGCCATCTGCTTTGATGGAGATTAATTCCAATGCGGCTGGTTCTGCTTCAATATTCTCTTTCGTGGCTATGGATGCCAAATGACTGGCCATATCTTTCCATTGAATTCGATTAAAATCGAAAATTTGACACCGGGATAAGATGGTTGGCAAAATTTTATGTTTCTCGGTCGTTGCCAAAATAAATATCGCATAGGACGGAGGTTCTTCTAATGTCTTTAGAAATGCATTAAATGCGGATGCAGAAAGCATGTGCACCTCATCAATGATGTAGATTTTATAGCGTCCGCGCTGCGGAGGATAACGTACTTGATCGATGAGGTTACGAATATCTTCAACCGAGTTATTCGACGCTGCATCTAATTCATGAATAGTTAAGGAGGTGTTTTCTTGAAAAGATGTACATGAAGGACATGTGCCACATGCTTCACCGTCAGCTCCAATATTTTCACAATTGATCGTTTTGGCCAAAATACGTGCGCAGGTAGTTTTTCCTACGCCACGTGGACCACAAAATAAAAATGCCTGTGCCAAATGATTGGACTTGATGGCATTTTTTAAGGTGGTGGTTATGTGGTTTTGGCCAACCACCGAATCGAATTGGGTGGGTCTATATTTTCTGGCTGAAACGATAAAATTTTCCATACGGCAAGTTAACTTTTACGGTATCAATTTCCAAAGGTGATTTAAGGCAATTCGATAACTGCACTGACTGGGAAATGATCTGTTGGATACCGATTTCCCCAAGTTTCTGAATGCGTGGCATGTTGGCTTACACGCACCCCATTTTTCACAAAAATATAATCAATATGTCTACCTTCTTGCTCTTTCTTAAATCCATTAAATGAACTATATGGTCCATAATGGCCATTTTTGCTAATTTTTTCGGCGTCAATGAGTTTGTTTGGATTAGTGGGGTCAACTAGTAGTTGAATGGGTTCATCATCAGGAGTAGCGTTGAAATCTCCGGTAATGATGGCTGCTGATTTGCCTGCAATTTCAGCTACTTTTTGAAGAACTAATTTAGCACTTTCGCGGCGGGCAATTTTTCCTAAATGGTCAAAATGCGTATTAAAAACGTAGAATTTTTTTCCGGATTTAAGCTCTTGAAATTGACCCCATGTAACGACTCTGCGGCAGGCTGCGTCCCAGCCAAAACCTACTTTTTCACATGAATCGGAGAGCCAAAAGGTACTTTCCTTGATTAATTTAAATTTACGGGTATTGTAAAATAGGGGAGAGAATTCACCTTCCTCTTTGCCATCATCACGTCCTTTACCAAACCATTTGTATTCAGGCATCTCCTTGGCAAAATCGTTGATTTGGTTTATAAATGCTTCTTGCATCCCGATGATATCGGCATCATGATATTTAATTAATTCTACGCAGTGCTTTGCCCGGTATTTCCATTGATCTTGACCATCTGAATCCGTATCAAGTCGGATATTAAAGGTCATTGTTTTAATTTGTCCAAAGCTGCTCATGCTGATTAAGAGTAGTAGCATGACGCCACCTAGACTTCTGTAAATGTGTTCAATTTGTGGCCAAACACGTTTTTTTTGACTGTTTTCTATAACGAACTCCGCGTCTTTGGTATAGCTTTCAGGTTTAGGTTGAATGTCGATGATTTGCATGGTTTGCATGTAACTCATTTGATTTCTTTTTTGAATGTAGGATATTCGCTCTTCAAGCGGACAAGATACAGCGATTAATTGATCTAGGTGTTCCGGTTTATTTCTTGGTGTGATTAATGCTGATTCGTAGAGGTAAAATGGGGCAATTGGGGCATTTTCAAGCCAATCCACTGCTGCTTTGCGTACTGCGGGGTGGATAATTTGATTAAGCACCTCGATGTCTTGTGGATATTTTTGTAAGATTTTTTTGATTCCTTCTCTGTTGTATTTTCCGTCAGCTAGATAAGCCTGAGGACCGAACTCCTCGGAGATAGCTGCTTTTACTTCGGGGTCAGTATCGCAGATATTTCGGGCTACGAGATCTGCCTCGAATACTGGAATGCCCAACATTGAAAAAATCCGACAAATCATCGATTTGCCGGATCCTATTCCGCCTGTAATGCCAATAAAGGTTTTCAGGCTAGTTGGCATCTATTTATTCCTCAATTAAACGTGATGATGCATCTTTTGATATTGCAGATTTTTCGAAAATCATGCGGACTCCTTTATTGGCATCTACTTCTACTACAATTGTTTTTTCACGTATGGAAATAACTGTTCCGTGTGCGCCGCCGATTGTCACGACTTTATCACCCGTTTTTAATTCCTCAATAAATTTTTTCGCTTCTTTCGCCTTTTTTTGTTGTGGACGAATCATGAAAAAATAAAATACCACAAAAATACCTCCGAAAAGGACGATTTGCATGATTTGTGGGTTGTTTGTTTGTAAGGTGATCATGGTTGGTTTATTTGGTATTAGGTAAAACTTCTATTTTAAATGCGATTTGATTATCGGCTGGCAATGTATTCGCGTAGACCGTAACTGTTTTCTGTAATTTTCCTTCTTTCCCTTTCGAATCAAAAGTGACCTTGATGAATCCCTTCTTTTCTGGTTGGATCAATTCCTTAGTCCATTTAGGGGTTGTGCAACCGCAGGAGGCATTCACCGATAGGATTTGCAAGGGCATGTTACCTTTGTTCTTAAAATGGTAGGTGTAAGATATTTGTTTGCCTTCTTGGATCCGTCCGAGGTAAATAAGGGGCTGATCAAAAACCAATTTGGCTTGTTTCTCAGGACTTGGTCGTAATTCAAGTGGAATGGTATTTTCAGATGCGCTCAATGCCTCTTTTTGCTTGTTGACACAAGCCACAAATAAAAATGCCAACCCTAAAATTCCGATTATCCGCATTACTTGGCTTTGATTTGGCTCATCATTTTTTCCACGTCTTCCAATAGTTTTTCAGCTTTTAGTTTCGTGTCTTGAACCACTTTTTTGCCTTCTGATTTGGCGGATGTTTCAGGAATTTCTTTTCCGTCGACCATATCGTTAATCAATTGCTTTAGTTGGTCACGATATTTGTTTAGTTGGAAATATAATTTTCCACGGGTGTTTTCTCCTTTATCCGGCGCGTACAATATACCTAATACGGCACCTGCGGCAGCACCCACGATGAATGCCCAAAACGATTTTGATGATCTGCTCATATTATTTACTTGCTATGTCGATTAATCCTCGACCTGATTTTTGAATAATTTTTTCACTTATCAAACGAACTGAAATCACATCGAGAATACCATTGATAAACGATCCTGATTTCGGTGTGGAGTAGTTTTTGGCTACTTCAATGAATTCATTAATACTTACTTTAACAGGAATGCTGGCGAATTGAATCATTTCAGCAACTGCCATTTTTAATATAATTAAATCCGTGGTCGCCAAACGCTCAGTTTCCCAATTTTTCGTTTGATCATTCACCCATTGCGTTAATTGAATGTCTTCTTTTATGCAATAATCGAATAATTCTTCGAAGAATTTTTTGTCATCTTCCCATTGTAAACCTAAGGGTTGAATTTGTAAGTCTTCGAGGGCGTCAACTTTAAATGTTTTGGTCGCTAAACTTTTTACGACATCCTTATTTAGGTGCCAATTTAAATCTTTTTCCTCGAAAAATTCGGCCATGATTGGATGTTTTAACAGATAATTTTTCAAAATGTATTTAATCATTTCGATATCTGCCGAAACATCTTTTCCTGCGTTAGGTAAATAGGTACTAAAAGCTTCATCAGGAAGAATCCCTTCAATGAATACTTTCTTCAGCATATTTTCCTCGTCTTCGGACCAACCAATGTTATTTTCGGCAAACGCCTGCTGCAAATCACGCCATTTCGGCATGATAGCTAACACTTTGTTTTTGCCAATTAGTGATGTTTTGATTGGGTTTTCCAGTAGGCGGCGCTGCTCATCCCACTGTCCAATCATCGGAAGTGCTTGAATGTAATAAAGTAATTTGAGGTATTGTTTGAAGATGGATTCTACCTCCACAACCATTTCTTTTTTCAGCTCATTGGCTATTTTAGCTATGTTGTTTTTGTATGTGCGGTGCACCGACTTGGCAGCTTCAAGGGCTTCGGCAGGAATAGTTTCTTCAGTTGGAATTCCTTGAAAAAACTCAGTTAATTGAATTTCGGCTAATTTGCGAAGGCCCTCCAAGCGTGGAGTTTGGTCTTCTTTGGCAATCATAAGTGATAAGTCAGGTTGGAAAATGGCGGCTAAACCATCAAATGCCAAATAGTATTGGGCACGTTCCTGTGTCCAATAAGCATACATTTGTTGAAATGCTTTGACACGAAGTAATCTTCTGTTTACCATCCGAAATTAAAGAGCGTTCTGTTTTTGAAAACACAAAATTAGCTATTTTAATTTGAAAAAGGGGCTATCTTTGTTTGATTAATATTTTCATGGGCGCGTTAAGTCATCTCAATACTTTTTTTTGGCGTTATAAGTGGTTACTCTTTTTGGGAATCATATTTACGTTTGGCTCAAATTTTTTCGGCGTTGTACCTGCCCAACTTGTTCGTTTTGCGCTCGATTTGGTTACTGAAACCATCAATCTTTATTTTCTATTTAAAGGATTTAACCTGCAATCTGCCTTTTACGAGGTTTTTGCCAGTACTCTATTTTACTACGGGAGTTTAATCGTTCTGATGGCTTTCATTAAAGGGGTGTTTTTGTTTTTGGTACGCCAAACGCTCATTGTCATGTCGCGTCACATCGAATTTGAAATGAAACAAGAGATTTATGCGCATTATCAAACCTTGCCGTTGTCGTTTTATCGCCAACAAAACACGGGTGATTTGATGGCACGTATCTCCGAAGATGTAAGTAAAGTTCGTATGTATGTAGGTCCTAGCATCATGTATGGGCTCAATTTGATTTCTGTATTCACGTTGGTCATTTATTACATGTGGCATGTGAGTCCTACGCTGATGTGGTATGTGCTTTTGCCGCTTCCTATCCTTTCATTTAGTATTTATTATGTGAATTCGCTTATTATTCGGAAGTCAGAGGAGATTCAAGCTGGATTATCGTCCATTTCTACTTTTGCACAAGAGGCTTTTTCGGGTATTCGTGTATTAAAATCATTCGTGCGCGAAAAGCAATCGGTTGTTTCTTTTGCGGAGGCATCTGCTAATTACCGGCGTAAATCCTTGGATTTAGTACGCATTGATTCCTTGTTTACTCCCCTTATTTCCTTGCTAGTCGGTTTTTCCACTTTGCTCGTTGTTTACGTAGGTTCCCAAGAAGTGATGGCCGGCCGCATGACTATCGGTAACATTACCGAATTCATCATGTACGTATTTATGTTGACCTGGCCAGTAACTGCCCTGGGTTGGACCAGTTCTCAAATCCAACGAGCGGCTGCGTCTCAAAAACGGATTAATGAATTCTTGGATATTCAGTCAGAACTTGTTCCTGGCAAACAAATTACGCAGGAGATTCAGGGGGGCTGGACGTTCAAAAACGTGCATTTTACATATCCAGGAGCTGATCGTGCTGTTTTACATGGTATTAATTTAGAGATTATGCCGGGCGAGTCGGTTGCGTTATTGGGTACGACGGGTTCAGGAAAAAGTACGATTTCGCTTTTAATGGCTCGTTTTTATGATCCCTCTGTAGGTGAGATTTTGTTAGACGGCGTTTCGTTAAAAGATTGGGATATACAACATGTGCGTAAACATTTAGGTTTTGTGCCGCAGGATGTTTTTCTATTCTCGACGTCCATCGCGGAGAATATACGTTTTGGACAAGATGATTTAAGTGAGTCAGATTTACATCAAGCGGCTCGTTACGCTGATGTACACGAAAATATTATGGAGTTTCCGGATCAGTACAATACGCTTTTAGGAGAACGTGGTGTGACACTTTCAGGTGGCCAAAAACAACGCGTTTCGCTTGCACGCGCGCTCGCAAAAAAGCCAATGATACTTATTTTGGATGACTGTCTCTCGGCTGTTGATACGCAAACAGAACATAAAATTCTGACGCATTTGCGTACGATTATGCAGGATAAGACTAGCTTACTTATTTCACATCGTGTTTCCTCTGCGAAATTAGCCAGTCGGATATTTGTGCTTCAAGATGGTAAGTTGGTAGAAGAAGGAACGCATGCCAAACTAATGGCTGGAAAGCGATTGTACTATGATTTGTACCAACAACAATTAAATGAGGAGCAGGGATTATAAGATTCCGCCACTCAATCGAATCAATTCAATCTCAACCGATTTCGCTGTAAATTTTGCTTCAATTAAGCGTGTTTCTGCAGCAACGGCATTTCGTTGAACCTCACGAAGTTCATACGATGTGGCAATACCTACTTTGAATCGATCAAAGGCAATGTCAATGTTTTGTTTGGCAATGGTATAATTTTCGGATTCTAGGTTGATTAAATTTAACGCATTTTCATAGGTGACATAGGCGCGCTCGAGGGAGGAGCTTAAGGAGTTTTTTAGTTCATCCACTTGCAATTGGGCTATCTCTGCATTAATCTTGGCATTTTGTACCCGGCGTTTTTGGTTATAGCCATCGAATATGTTGACAGTAGCCCGCAAGCCATAACTCATCGCATTACTCGAACCTCTTTGAACCCCAAAACCGGCGCCATTTTCTACTTGATTCATGTTGTAACCGGCAAGCAAATCAATTTGTGGCATTTGTAAGCTTTGGGTGCTTTTGATATCCAAATCTGTAATTCGCTTATTGACAATTGCCGCTAATAATATTGGATTTTGTTTCAAGGCTAAATCACGTAGTTCAACAAGTGAAAGTTTGGGCAATAAATCAATGACCGGCTGTACATTGAATTCGGTTTGCATGGCACGAACCAGCAAGGCGTTGAAGCTAATTTTTGTATTGACAAATGATTGTTCTTGCGCTAGTAATAGTGCTTTATCCTCATTGAAATCAACTTGAGCTGAGTAATAATCTACCTTGGATCCTTGGCCTACTTCATAACGATCTTTAGCTAATTTAAGGCGATCATTCGAAATTTCTAGTCCTTTTTTAAAGTTGTTTACCCGTAATTCTTGACGAATGATGTCATAATAGGTAGTACTAATTAGTGCAATTAGGTTTTCAATCGATGTTTCCGTTTGTTTTGCACCCAGTTGTTGCAATTCCGAAAAGCGATTTTTTAAAATGAACATGCCATTACCATCGTATAATGTCCAAGCCATGGCAACACCCGCGTTGCCTGAGTTTGAACGAACCCCACTTTGGTTTAATGGAGCACGTATTCCACCAAAAAATTCTTGATTCAATCCCGATATTGCGTAGTTTTTGGCTGTTGTTCCATTAATTGTTGGCAAAAAACCTGCATTCCCCAACGTATTATCATTTTCCGCAATTTTTTCGCGCTTTTTCGCTATTTGAATTGCGAATTGATTTTGTAAGCCTTGCTGAATCGCGTCTTCTAAGCGCAATGTTTCTTGTGCATGAACGGAAAAAGTTCCAAATGTGTATGCGAATAAGAGGGTTAAGGGTAGGCCAACTAGTTTCATAGGTTAGTGTTATAAGGCAAAGGACAAACTTAGCACATTTGATTCAGATTTCGAAGTAACTAGCCTACAAGTCGTGATAGTGATTTTATTTTTGAAATTACTAATTTGCACGATGTCTAAGCCATTCATATCGCAACTCATTATTTTTCCGATTAAATCGCTGGGTCCTGTTGCATTGCAGCAAGTGGAGGTAGATTCCTTGGGTTTAGTAGGAGACCGACGATTTATGCTAGTGTCTAAAACGGGGCAATTCATCACACAGCGGACACGTCCAGATTTGACGCGATTTGTATTGAAATTAGATGGGTCGGATTATTTGATTATGGATCAACTAACGCAAAATCATCGTGTTTTACCTGTAAATCCAGCATTGGGTGATTGGGTTGATGTGACTTTATGGGATGATGAAATTCGTGTTCGTGAAGTTGCTGATGGCATTTCTGCCTGGTTTTCTGAATTACTGAATGAGTCGGTACGACTCGTTCAAATCCAATCAACTGCACCTCGTAGCATTGAATCTAAATATCAAACTTCGGGGTCCCAGCAAAGTTCTTTTGCTGATTCACTACCTATTTTACTTGCTTCTGAATCGTCCTATCAGGCAGTTGAACATCATTATGGAGCCTCTTTTGATTGGATGCGCTTTCGTGCTAATGTCATTATTTCTGGTGCAAAAGCATTTGAAGAGGATTCTTGGTTAGAATTTTCACTTGGAACAGTGCGTTTATTTGGCGCAAAACCTTGCGCTCGGTGTCAGTTGGTGAACGTAAACCCATCAACAGGAGAAGTGGACAAATCTATGCTGGAAGTGTTGAGTAGGTTTAGAAAGGTTGGGAATAAGGTTTATTTCGGCCAACAAGCCGTTCCGGTTGTATCGGGAAGGATTGCGGTAGGAGATGAAATTCATGTGGAAAAAAGTAAAGATGCGCTTCCTTAGATTTTTTCATTTCAGTAGTTTGGATGTTGTTTTTGGTGCGGTGGCCATGCAGGCTATGCTTTGGAAAGTGATGGTGGGAGGTATTCAGCCTTGGTCTGAGCAAATGGTCTTAGGCATTTCAGTTTGGATTTTTTATTTAGTTGATCGGCAAGTTGATAATTTGGTCAATCAGCCTACCGATCCGATTCATTTCTTTCATCAGCGATTTTACATGTTAATTCGCTCGTTCATTCTGTTTCTATTACTTGTCTTGGGGTACTTATTAAGCTGTATTTCTGGGGAATTAATATATTTAGGTATTTGCCTAAGTATTTGTATGGTATTATATGGTGTTGCTATACGTTATTGGGATCGAGTGTGGTTGCCAAAGGAATTTTTCACTTCGATTTTATATGCTTGCGGATTATTTTTACCTAGTTTGGCTGTGGGTCAGTTCAGTTGGCTTTTATTTATAGATGTCTTTTTTTTGGCCTTCATGAATTTGTCTTTATTTACGTGGCTTGAGGGAAAAGCAGATTTTCGATTCGTTTTTTATTGGCTTCAATGGATTTTAGTCGGGCTTTTGGGTTGCATTGCTTGGCAGTTTTCTTGGGAGTTAGCTTTGTGTCTTGCGATTATTCAAGGCATTCATGTGGGGATTTATTATTTTAGTCCCAATTTACAGCGTCGTTGGGTTGGAGAATTAGCATTTTTGAGTCCATTAGTTTATTTCGTCTATGAGTTATTTTAAAAATAAGGATGCATTTCAGGCATTGCGTTTCCCAGAGTTTAGGGCTTATGTGACAGGAAATACGTTTTTTACGATTGCCTTATTGATGCAGGAGGTAATTTTAGCCTATGAAATATATAAGTTGACGCACAATCCGCTGGCTTTGGGGCTGATTGGTTTAGCTGAGGCAGTTCCTTATATTTCGTTGGTGTTGTTTGGAGGACACTTAGCCGATAATCGTGACAAGAAAAAAATCATGCAAAATTCATTACTGGTGATAATTTTAGGCTCTTTTTTATTGCTATACTCAGCCTTGCAATTAGATTCGAAGGATGCTGATTTTCATATTTATGCCATTTATTTTGTTATTTTTTTAATTGGTTTGTCGAAGGGATTTTTCACTCCGGCGGCATCCTCTTTGAATCCATTTTTAGTTCCTAAGGATGTATTTGCGAATGCAGCTACGTGGAATAGTTCTTTTTGGCAATTGGGGTCTATTTTAGGGCCGGGTGTTGCTGGATTTTTGTATGCTTACGCTGGCTTGGTAGGTTCGCTTGTGACTGTAATTGGGTTGTTACTCGTCGTGATGGCTTGTCTGTTTTTTATAGATAGCCGACCAATCCCTCCCAAAAATACGCAGCATGATTCGATTTGGTTGAGTTTACGTGAGGGGATCACCTATGTTTTTAAGACTAAAATAATTTTATATGCGATTTCATTGGACTTATTTTCTGTGTTGTTTGGTGGAGTCATCGCAATTTTACCGGTCTACGCGGAAGATATTTTACGGGTAGGCGCTGAAGGCTTGGGTGTACTTCGAGCTGCTCCATCGGTTGGCGCTGTACTAACCATGTTGCTGATGCTTTATTTTCCCCCATTAAAAAATGCTTGGCGGAATTTATTGTTGGCCATCGCCGGATTTGGAATCGCAACTTTTGTTTTTGGTTTTTCAACTAATTTCTGGATTTCAGTCGTTGCTTTATTTTTTACAGGGGCCTTTGATTCAATCAGTGTGGTGATTCGCCAAACTGTCCTGCGCGTATTTACACCGGATGAAATGCGGGGAAGGGTATCGTCTGTAAATGGGGTGTTTGTGAGTACTTCGAATGAAATGGGCGCTTTTGAGTCAGGTGTGGCAGCTAAATTCTTCGGGACAGTTCCCTCTGTAATACTAGGTGCATGTGCCACGATGGTTTTAGTATCTATTGTCGCGTACAAATCCAAGGATTTGTTGGATTTGGATGTTCAAAAAGCAATGGATAATTAGGCTTCAATCGCCGTTTCCCAAGTGGTCAACGTTTCGATAATTAACTTTTTTGATTTGTGCGCTTCGGTAATCTCAACCACATTTTGAATAGGAGAGGTGTTTTCTCCAAGCAGAGCTGGCATTAATTTGAAATAGTGCGACTTGAGTTTTTTATTGCCCTTTTTGTCAACTGAAATACATTCAACAATATCGATGTGCGAAATAGCAACCAAACCATCCGAAGTTTTATCCTCCCGAATTGAAATGGATTCAATCAAGTTTTTAGGAACACTAGTAGATTGAAGAATGCTCGATCCTTGCGTATGAATTTTCTTGATTTCATGTGCGCCTACGGCCATAAATGAAATACGTTGTTTGCCGGATTTTTCAGCAAAATAATCACCAATCGACTGGAAAAAATTACGAGGTGGTAATTGAATGACTCCAAGGCCAACAAATTCAGCTGGAATTTCAGATCTCACAAATGAAAAAGACTTAGCGAGTTGAGCGCACATACGTATCTATATTTTGGGCAAAAATACCGTTTTTATTTTATAATCTGATCTTTGGTTTAGGGAATTCAAAATGAGTCGCAAAGCCTTGAAACCACTGATGTATTTGCGTAAATCCCTCCTTATTAAGCGAGTATAGGATAAATTGGCCTTTTTTCTCAGCTAAAATTAGCGAAGCTTGTTTCAATAAATCTAAGTGATGCGAGATACTAGGCTTCGTCATTTGAAATTGCTTAGCAATTTCACCTGCGTTACATGGACCGCCCACGAGTAAGTGTAAAATTTCGCGACGTGTTTGGTCGTTAATCGCTTTAAATACTGCTTCCATTAGATTTTATTAAATAATTAGGCTAATATCTAAATAAAAACTGATTTAGACAAGATCCGCCTTGCGATACGCCTCAATTAGTTTTAATTCACCTTCTTTTCCTGGGTGGAAATTACCGTGTTCCATACCTAGAACCCCTTGAAATCCTTTGGTTTTTATGTGTTTAAAGACATTTTGATAATTAACCTCACCAGTTCCTGGTTCTTTACGTCCTGGGTTATCGCCGATTTGGATGTAGGCGATTTCGTCCCAACAACGATTCATGTTGTTGATCAGATTTCCCTCATTTCGTTGCATGTGGTAAATATCAAATAAGATTTTGCAAGATGGACTTCCCACGCCTTTACAAATGCTGTATGTTTGATCTGAATAACGTAGAAATAAATCTGGATTGTCACTTAAAGGCTCCAAAACCATCTTTAAATTATGAGGCTCAAGGATTTCAGCTCCGCGTTTTAAAACCTCGATGACATTGCCCGTTTGAATTCCCATAGGCAATTGCCGACTGAAATTTCCGGGTACTACTGTTGCCCATTTCGCATTAACGCGCTTCGCAGTGTCGACTGCCTTGTGACAAGCTTGTAGAAATGTATCAGTCCAAGTTTTATCTCCCGATGTCATGTGTGATTTATCGAAAAATCCATCAAATTTGATCACGAAAACTCCCATGTCCATGCCTAAGCGCGCTAAGGTTTCGCCTATTTTTACTTGGGTTTCAACGGGTCTACCCATCATGTCATTATCCTCTAACGCTCGAAAACCCATGTCATACATGAATTTCAGTTGGTCAATTTCATTTTTCCCTGCATGTTGTTGAAACATGCCAAAATGGGGTGCATATTTTAAGCTAAATGGTGCTTGTGCGGCCGATTGTGCTTTAGCCGTTGAATTTATTCCTGCGGTGAATAGACCTGCACTTAACAGCTGTGAAAAGTTTCTGCGATTCATATTATTTTTTCTTTAATGTGTTTAAATATTCCATTAGGTCAACTAATTCGGGCGTTGACATCCCGTCCGCTAATCCCTCCGGCATCAGCGAATTTGGCAATTGCTTGACCGATTTTAGTGCGGAAGTTTTAAAATTCTGTGAAACACCACCAGGTAAACGCATGATAATGTCCGTTTCATTTTTTGAGGTAATTATTCCCTGATATGTATCTCCCTTTTTAGTACTAATTTCAAATGTTTCATAGCCAAATCCGATACCGGCATTGGGGTGAAGTACCGACATATACATTCCTTCACGTGATAATTTTGATCCAATTTCACCAAGTTTGGGGCCGAAATCAATGCCTTCGTTATTTACCTGATGGCACATCGAACATTGATCTACATATACTTTTTTACCAGCCAAAACTACGCCTCTTTGAGAAAGTAAATCATTTAAAGGTGGATGTTTTACTTTGGCTTGAGCGTTAGCGCCAGTTAAATACGTAATTGCTTCCATACGGACTCCTTTTCGCCAAGACTTACTAACCGATTCTACCACAGATGGAATTAGATTAGTTGGTACCTCTTTATTTTTCAATAATTTTAATACCAAATCCTCACCTTTAGGATAGGAATTGCCCAAGCCACGTGCCGCATCCCGACGAACGTTCGCATCGATTTTCGGATCATTTACAACGGCTAAAAGGAGGGTTAAGCTTTCGTTGTTACCTTGCCAACGAACCCCCTCGATAATTGCTTTTTTTTCCGCAATTGTGCCCGATTTAAATTTAGTTTGAATTAACCCCCCTTGATTCAAGGCATAAATAACTTTGGTTGTTGGCCGACTATTTTTCCCAGCTAACAGGTCTTTAAGCAGGCTAGGAGCCATTTCTGTTAAATTATACTTTTCAATTAATTCCAAATATTCATTCCCTTCTACTTTGGCCAGCATACTGATGACGGTTTTTCGATCTGCAGGTTTTTGCTGGATGTATTCAGCCGAAATGTGGCGCAAGGCTACCATAGCTAAGCTAGGTTCCTTTTGTATCGATTCGTTGATAACTTGCATTAATTGGGGCGATTTTTCATTTCCTGGTACGAAATCAAATGCCCTGAAATAGCGTAGTTTTTCGGTTAATGGTTTCGCTTCACGAACATAAGAAACTAAATACGGCACTGATTTCGATGAACGTGCCCGCCAAATTACATCGCGATTTAATTGATTTGAAGCTAAATATGACGATAAACGCGTATCCCAATTCCCATCAGCCCCAATTCCCAAGGCCTCCAAATACCAGCGATCCGCCGAATCATATTGTGAAGCCAAGGCTGTCCAAATTGCGTCCGCTTCCGGCGTGGCAATGTGGCGCAAGGCAATGGCTAATTCCCGTCTAACTTGAGGATTAGGGTCCTTTTGTAAATTTTGTGCATGGGCTTGCCAGCTTGCAAAAGGTAAACGTTTCATCGCGCGTATGCCCAACATGCGGAAGTTAGGGTCGGTATCTTGAACTGCTTTTTCGATAAAACTTGCTCCTTTGGGACCTTGAATCAACATCCACAAGGCACGTGCCTTTAATCGCGGATTTTTTTCTATAGAATAGGCCGTTTCAAGACCTGCTAATCCCAATTGCACTAATTTTTGATAGCCTAAATAGCGCGTGGCCAAGTTTGGATTATTTAAAGCTGCTAATGCGCCTGATGGAGTAGTTAAATCAAGTGCTGGAACACGGTAAGCATGCCCTTTTGGTGCGATGCGGTAAATTCTTCCTTTAGTTTGGTCACCCGCTTGGTGCCCTCCCACGCCGGGATCGTACCAATCAGCCACAAATACGGAACCATCGGGTGCAACTGTTACGTCGGCCGGACGAAACCACTGATCTTTTGAACCATCAATTAAATTAACGATACTGGCTTCATATCCAGCTCCTTTCGGTTTTACAGGATATGCCCTTACAACATTTGGGCCTGCATCTGTATGGATCATTTGACCTTGAAAAACAGTAGGCAATAAATTTCCCTCATAAACAATCATGCCCGTTGGCGAGCCTGATCCCGTTTGTAATAAATTGGGCATCGACCCCGGATCATTTAAATGCCAGTGTCTTAATGGGATTTCAGGTTCAATATTGGTCCTGTTGGCTGACCAACCAGCCCCCGTCATTTCATCCGTATACCCATAATTCCCATGTTCGAATACGGCATTTATACGTACACCTTTGTTGCCATCGTCGTCATTGTCCGACTGCCAAAGTGCTCCATAGGAGTCAACGGCCACTTCGAAATTGTTTCTAAAATTATGGCCTAGGCATTCGACTTGAGAACCGTCCAAATTGCAGCGAAAAACCATCCCTTGTTTGTATTTTGTAGGTCCGATAGGGTCTCCATCTTGGTCGAGTACAGGTTTTCCTTTGGCGTCTAGCAATTGTTTTCCTTCATTGCCAATGTTAAAATATAATTTACCGTCTGGTCCAAAAGAAAATGCATGCGCTCCGTGATCATGTTGCTCACCACCTATGCCTTGAAAAAGTATCTCTTTCCGGTCCGCAACGCCATCTCGGTTGTCGTCAAACATTTTCCAGATGTACGGACTTTGAGATACAATCACCATCGAATCCAGTACAGCGATACCCAAGGGCGCGTTTAGCTCCGGAGATTGATAGAAAATTTTCTGAGAATCCGCTACACCATCGCCATTCGTATCTTCTAAAATAAGGATGCGATCACCCTTCGGATTAGTTGGATTTCCACTTATAGCCGGTCGGTAATTATAGGCCTCAGTAATCCAAACTCTTCCCTTCGAATCAATGTCCATGTTGGTGGGATTCTTCAACATTGGCTCAGTCGCAAATGTGGTAATCTGAACCTCCGGGTGAACGACTAAACTAGTATGAAACTCACGAAGTGAGTCTGTGGGAACAGTTCCTGATTTAGGCGCTTGATTGGCTTGAAATGCACTAATCCCAAGCATGCCTAAACAAGATGCCATGATGAGTGGGCGCACGTAATGTTGTTTCATTTAGAATAGGTTTTAGCTAAAAGCTTTGGGCTAAAATTGCTTTTTTTATTGCTAAATTCCAAATATCTCTGTGGACCATTTATTTGCCGATTAAGCGGTTGAGTTTACTTCGGAAGTTGAGGTAGGCCAACGTGCTTTCAGTTGTAATTAGATGATCTCTGACTAACCACTTAAGTTTTTTGAAACTTAACTCATTGAACATGTAGTAGGCTACCAAAAGATGGTAGATGCGTTTATGAAGTGATGATTTGTTTTCGGTACAATTAATCAACAATACGTGGTAACTAGCCAAAATAGTACGAATCAATTGATTGTATTTAAAATGCGTGTATTCATTGATCTTCGCATACATGAAAATTCGATTGTTAATAAAGGGTTTCGATTGCGTATTGTCGGTGAAACTTTGTCCCCCTAGATTTTTGCGGTACACCGACATGCATTTATCTATGTAGCCAATGGGGCCTTTTTCAGCTAAAAT
>CAMCXW010000009.1 GCA_945883625.1 Spirosoma fluviale | reverse complement strand
TTAGTGGCTATTGTTTGGTCCTGTAGTTCTGCTACGGAGGAGGCCAACTACCTTCCGAGGCCTAAAGGTTTTAACCGAATCATTTTACCTCCCATCGCTTTCCAACCTATAGAAAGTGGACATCCGTACCGTTTTGAGATTTCTAAATATGCACAAATCATTCCAGATACTGCACAGATTGGGAATAAAAAAAGGGTTTGGAAAGCAGAACCACATTGGATTTACATCTATTACCCCCGCTGGGATGCATTTATTCAGATTACGTACAAATCACTTGGTGGCGATCGAAAAAAAATGAATGCACTCATTAATGATTCCTACACGTTAGCCTATAAACATCAAGGAAAAGCAGCTAGTATACAAGATTACACGATGACTACGACCGATGGACGCAAAGCAGGACTTATCGAGCTAAAAGGGGAAGTCGCCACCTCATTGCAGTTCTTTACGACCGATAGTTCCAAGCATTTTCTACGTGGCGCCATCTATGTGAAGACAGCCACCCAAAACGATTCATTAGCGCCCATCATTCAATATTTGAAACAGGATGCAATTCACTTAGTCCAAACACTTCGCTGGCAAGATTAGCTTGCCCGACTGCCGATCTTTGTGTTTATTTGTAGCTGTCATGGGAGAATCAAGTTTACTTTTTGAATCTGAAGAATCGACGGTTTTCGTTGATGCCCTACTACCATTACCCATCCCTCGTTTTTTTACCTACCGCGTCCCCAGGCAATGGGCACAGGTTGTTGAGTCAGGCTTACGTATTGTTGTGCCTTTTGGTAGTACCAAAGTGTTGACTGCCGTAATCGTATCTGTACATCATCAGCCTCCTAAACAATATCAAGCGAAGTATATTTTAGAGATTTTAGATGACGCTCCACTGGTGACCTCTTCTCAAATTGCCTTGTTTCAATGGGTCGCAAATTATTACATGTGCTATCCTGGAGAAGTTTTTCAAGTCGCTCTACCCGCTGGATTAAAAATTTCGAGTCAATCCAAAGTACAAGTACATCCTGAATTCGATCAATTCAATGAGTTGACCGAAAAGGAGCGTGTGATTGTCGAAGCAATTCAAGCCAAAGGGGCCTTAACCTACGATGAGGTCGCACGTGTAGCCGAAGTTAAAAGTCCGTACCACCACATTAAAGCATTAGTTGGCAAGGGAGCTGTGTTGATTTTTGATGAGCTGAAGGACAGGTATACCCCTAAAGTGATTCGAAAGATTCGGCTGTGTAGGGCTTGGGAGGATGTAGGCCAACTGACCGAATTGATTAAAAGTTTGGAGGATAAAACAAAGCAAATAAGTGTGCTACTTCATTATTTGCGCTTTATTCCGGTTTTACGTGATCCTTCGATGAACCGAAAGGGTTTAGAAAAATCTAGTTTTTCGCAAGCTGACTTGTCGGAAAGCTCTTTACAAACCTTACTTAAAAACGGTGTTTTTGAATCTTTTGAAGTAATCGTTTCGCGCTTTGGTTCGGATAATGATGATTTTATTCCATCCTCATTTGAATTAAATCAGGCACAATCGCATGCATATCAATCGATATTAGATCAATTTCAAACAAAAGAAACTGTTTTATTACATGGCATTACAGGTAGCGGTAAAACGGAAATATATATTCGATTAATTCAAGAGGCACTAGCGAATGGAGACCAAGTCTTGTATTTGCTTCCCGAGATTGCCTTAACGACCCAAATCGTTTCGCGCTTGAAAAAGATTTTTGGTGAGCAAGTTGGGATTTATCATTCCAAATTTTCGGATAATGAGCGCGTTGAAGTTTGGAAATCAATCGTGGAAGGGAAATATCCATTTGTGGTGGGCGTTCGTTCTTCGGTGTTTTTGCCTTTTTCTCGTCTTGGTTTAATCATCATCGATGAGGAACATGAATCTTCGTTTAAACAAACGGATCCGGCACCGCGATATCATGCGCGAGACGTGGCGATGGTGCTGGCGAGCCAACAAGGAGCCAAGGTGCTTTTGGGTTCCGCTACGCCATCCATCGAATCATATTACCAAGCTAAGCAAGGTAAATATGGTTTAGTTACATTATCTGAGCGATTTGGTAAAGCCCAACTACCCGAACTTCGTTTGTTGGACACAAAATACGCTACCCGAATGAAGCAGATGAAGGGAGGTTTTTCGGTAGATCTCGTTTCGGTTTTGCAATCAAATTTTGAATGTGGAAAACAAAGTCTTTTGTTTCAAAATAGGAGGGGGTATTCGCCCTATATCCAATGCCAAGATTGTGATTGGATTGCTGAATGTAATCAATGTGACGTGAGTTTGACGTATCACGCCAAGGACCAAGAATTGCGTTGCCATTATTGTGGATACCGCGAAGGTTTGTTGACGCGATGTGGCGCTTGTGGAAGTACGCAATTAAAAACAATGGGCTATGGAACGGAGAAATTGGAGGAGGAATTGCAGTTTTTAATACCTGATGCCCGTATCGGGAGGATGGACTTAGACACGACACGCTCGAAAACAGCATTTAATAGCCTTTTAAGTGAGATTCAATCGGGAAACATTGATATACTTGTTGGCACGCAAATGGTCGCCAAAGGCCTCGATTTTGAGGGATTATCCACGGTTGCGATTTTCGATGCGGATCGAATTATTAATTTTCCTGATTTTCGAGCGCATGAGCGTGCGTTTCAATTGATTACCCAAGTGGCTGGTCGGGCCGGCAGGCGCGATGAACAAGGTCAAGTTTATGTACAAACGAATCAACCCAATCATCGCCTGTTTGATTTTATTCAGCGTGGTGACTATGCTGCTTTATATAATGATGAGATTGTGGAGCGGGAAGGGTATCAGTATCCGCCTTTTTCACGTTTGATTAAATTAACACTTCGGCATATAGAGGCACAAGCGGTGGATCAAGCGGCGAGGCATTTAGGTATGGTACTGAAGGAGCGTTTTGGGCATGGGAGGGTACTCGGACCTGAAAAACCGCTGATTGAGCGTATTCGTAATCAATATGCGATGGAAATCTTAATAAAATTAGAGAAGGGAGTTTCCTTAGCTAAGTTTAAAGAAAATTTGCGGGGATGTTTGGATGAATTGCCAACCAATAAACTATTCAAAGGCGTTCAGGTAATTCCAGATGTAGATTGTCTTTAGCGTTTAAACACAACATCTTCATAAGGTAATCGGAAGCGTTTTCCCCAAATTCCCTCTTCGGTTCCTTTGCCTACAGAAACAATCATATTGATTTCGGCACCTGATGGCAAGCCTAATTCTTTCTTAACCCGCACGGCATCAAACCCTTCCATCGGACATGATTCAAATCCTTCAGCTGCAATGGAAAGCATAAATGTTTGCGCAGCTAGGGCACATGATTTGTGCGCCATGACACGCTGATCTGCTTTGCCTCCAAAACGCATAAAAGGTTTCCGGATTCCCATAAAAAAACACATGGCTTTGCGAATTCCTGTGAAGAATCCAAATGGATCCTGACGGTAAAGTAGTGGCATTAATTTGCTGTAATACTGCAGGCCTCTCTTCTCCATTTTATTAGGCTCTTTTCCCTGAAGCGATTCTTGAATGCGCGCTAAATTCCATTTTGCTCGCTTTGGCCATAAGTCCAAACGGGTGACAAAGACAACTAGGTGTGCGGTATTTTTTGCTGCGGATTGCCCTAAACACAAGGCATGAAATTTTGCTTTTTCTTCGGGGCTTTGAATCCAGTAGAATTCCCACAATTGCATATTGCTGCTGTTCGGAGATAGAATAGCCCGCTTAAGGCTCCGTTCAATTATGTCATCAGAAACGATTACTTCAGGATCAAAACGTCTGTTTGATCTACGGCGTTGTACAATGGTTTCGAAAGAATCAGCTAGCATAGGAATAAATTTTGTCAAAGATACAGGAAATGTGGTAGGTCTTTAAACAAAAAAAGTCAGAACCTTAGGTTCTGACTTTTTTCATATTTAAGATGGATTAATATCCATCATTTTGCTTCAATGTAGCTTTTCCCTCTTTTTGAGAATTTAAGATCTCATCGATAGGTAATGGGAAGTATCTGTTTTTTGGAGTAAATGATTTACCAATCATATAACTTCTTTTGTTGTAGGTTCTTCCAGTTAAGTCTTTACCTGGTGCACCTTCCTTAGGAATGTACATTTTGTTTAAGAAGTCTTCTGCAATTCCCCAACGAACCAAGTCGAAGAAACGGTGACCTTCCATCGCAAATTCCAAGCGGTTTTCCATGTACACTGCATTTAATGCAAAATCTTTACCGTTAGCAGCAAAAGTACCAGCAGGATAAGGGTTTATGGCATATTTAACTGATGGATCTTGAACTTTACTTGATTTTGCCCGATTACGAATCATATTTACATACTCTTCTGCCTTGGCTAAATTGTTTGTTTCAGCCTCAATTTCAGCTAACCATAAGATTACAGTTGATAGCTTGAATAAACGATAGTTATTATTAACTGAACGACGTGCAGTTGCATGCGTTGAACTTCCTTCATCAGCTAAATAATACATCCATTTTTTTCCAGTGTATGGACCCGCATAGTTTTGGTCACGAATCCAAGAAAAACCTGGCATTTTACCCCAATCAAGGAAATTAACTCCACGACGACCTACTGTCCAATCTAATCGTGGATCTACAGGCTGAGAAACATCTAATACAAAATTAGCATTAGCTGCAACTCCTTGATCATTTGGTAAATCTACATCGTTGTACGTATCCTCAAGACCTGCTTTGTTTTTTCCAATCATCGGAAGTCCGTCTGCTGTGGTTTTGAACGAATTTACCAGATTTTGGGAAGGTTGATAAAAACCACAACATCCACGGCCCGGTGCGGTTGCACTGTATGGCCAGTTTAAGCCATCACCACCATTACCATTTCCACCCGTAGAACCATCGTTAACCGAGAATTGAACTTCAAAAATTGACTCAGCATTGTTATTTGTTATATTTCGATAGTTTTCATGATAATCCACAAGTCTTTTTCCCGAGTTTTGCAAGATATCTAACAAAAGTGGTTTAGCTAAATCCCATTTCTTTTGAAAAATATATGATTTCGCTAGATATGCCATTGCTGCCCACTTAGTAGCTCTACCTTTTTGAGCTTGTGTAGCTGGCAGGTTTGCTGCTGCAAACTTGAAATCGTCTTCAATGTTCGGCCAAATATCTTTGTCGTTTGGTAACTTCGTTGAATTTGGATCATCACGCTTATACGTTTTCTCGTCGATAAATGGAATCATATTCCACATTTTTTTACCTTCGAAATGGTAATGTCCACGTAAAAAACGTGCTTCAGCTTCCACTTGTGTTTTTTGCGCTGCAGTCATGTCTTTTACATCCGGACTTTTAGCGAGTAAAATAGCCTCATTGGCACGAGCTACGCCATCATAAGTATGTTGCCATTTTCCTAAAAAATACGTGTTTTCAGCAAACCACGTGTATTGCTCAATAAAACTTTGTTCTGGTTGGTCACCAGCATCTGTACCTTTAACCGCGTCACCTGATGTAATTCCACCAAAAACATAGTTCGAGATGGTTGATGTACGGCCTATATTTCCTGCACCCTGTCCATCCAATAAAGAATATGCACCAATCAATAATGCGTCTACTCCATTTTTGTTAGATAGGGATGTTAGTGAAGCAGCTCCTTGAGGTTCTACCTCGAGGAACGACTCTGAACAAGAAAAGTTAATTCCAGCGGTCGCAAATAATGCGAATATGATTATCTTTTTCATTTTTTCTGTTTTTTCTAATATTAGTAATTAAAATCCTACTCTTAAACCCACATTGTAAGATTTAGCCACTGGGAATGCACCTTCATCAATACCCATGTGGATATCTTGATTATCTGCTCCCGAGTTTCTAATGTTGATATCAGGATCTAATCCTTTATACTTAGTGAAAGTAAATAAGTTTTGTCCTTGAACATACACTTGCATCGAACTTAGCTTTATTCTCTTTAACATAGTTGCAGGTACCGAATAAGTTAATTGGATGTTCTTGATACGCATGAATGAACCGTCCTCTACAAAATAAGTTGAGATCTGCTGAGAAAATGTATCACTCGCATTTAAACGTGGTAATTGAGCTACATCTCCTTGTTTCTTCCAAGATTTATATAACATATCCTTCGAACGGTTACCTTGGAATGTATTAAAGTCAGTCCAATACTTCAAATAGTTGAAAATCTCATTTCCTTGTACCCCTTGAGCAAACACAGCTAAATCCCAATTCTTATAACCTAAGTTAAGGTTAACACCATATGTGAAATCTGGGTGAGGATTACCAATAATATCTCTGTCAGATGCATTGATTTTTCCGTCACCATTCACGTCCTTGAATTTGAAAACACCTGCACGAGTATAGCCTGGAATTTGTACTGCTTTCGCTGCCTCTGCATCATCTTTTATGACACCTTCATTTACATAACCGAAGAAACTCGCAATCGGTAATCCGGCTCTTGTTAATGAAATGGCTGGTAGACGAGTCGTAAATCCAAAGATTTGCGCTTTCGGATCGTCATTTAACTTAACTACATTGTTTTTGTACTGGCTAATTTGTCCTGAAATTGAATAGCGTAATTGACCAATTTGATCTCTATAAGATACGTTTAGGTCAACTCCCGTATTATTCACTTCTCCAATGTTTACAAAAGGAATACTAGCTGATCCCGCTGTTCTTGGAATGGGTACTCTTGTCAACATATCTGATGTTGTACGTGTGTACCAGTCAAAAGCAATATCCAATTTGTTGTTAAGTAAACTTGCATCAAAACCAATGTTGGTTGACGTATTAGTTTCCCAACGGCCATTTGAATTACCAAATTGTGCAATGTCGAAACCTCCTACAATAGAACTACCTGTTCCATTGATGTCATATGCATTGTTGTTCGGGTCTGGAGTAAACAAGGTATACGCATTGTACACATTTGGAATCAACTGATTACCTGTTTTACCCCAACCAGCACGTACTTTTAAATCATTAAGTGCAGTTACGTTTTTCAATAAAGGTAATTCCGAAAGACGAGCACCTACTGAGAATGCTGGGAAAACACCATAACGATAGGCTGAGGAGAAACGAGATGAACCATCTCTACGCAACGTGAAATCGGCTAGTAAAAATTCTTTATAGGAATAATTAACTTTTCCAAATTGAGAAAACAAAGCAGTTATTGTCGCCCCTGCGCCTGAATTAGCAAGACCTGCGGCAGATCCATTGTTTAAGTAACGATAAGTAAAATCATCAAAAGCAAAACCACTTCGCTGTGCTCCAAAGCTAACTCCATAAGTTGATACTGCTTCTGTACCTACTAACACGTTAAAATTGTGATCTCCTATTGTTTTTGTATAATTCAGCGTATTGTACCAAGTAACTGCACGATCATAGCTATTACTTACCGTTAAACTACTCACATTTCGTGCCTCGGCAGCTTCAATATCACGATTAAAAAATGATGATTGATTGAAGTTATTGTACTCAAAACCTAAACTAGTACGTGCCTTCAAATCTTTTATGATTTCTAGTTCAGCAAATACATTACCAAAGATATGCGTCGCTCTAACTGGGTTATCTTTTTCTCTGTACTGACGAGCTAATGGATTAGGCGCATTTCCTAAGTTCGAACCACGTGGACCTGCAAAACCATTTAAAAACGACGTATTTGTTCCTCCTAAAGCGACTGGACCTCCAGTGATATCAAAAACGGGGATAATCGGTTGAATACGAACAGCAAACATGATTGGATTCGATTCACTATTGTTTCCACTAGGAACACCTTGACGCTCATCATACGAAACAGTAAAGTTCTCACCAAACGTGACCGCTCCTTTTTTGAATTCCGTATTAGCACGAACTGAGTAACGCTTGTAGCCTGTATACTTTAAAATACCTTCTTGATCAAAATAACTGGCAGAAATCGCATACTTACCATTTTTTGATCCTCCTGTTGCTCCTAACTGGTAGTTAGATATTTTAGCTGGTCCAAAAATTTCTCGTTGCCAATTAGTACCTTCTTTATTAGCCTTTGTAATATTAAAAGCTGTTTTACCCAAGTTTGGATCCGCGATGTCATTCGTGTACGTAAAGTTAGCTGGCAATGCACCGTATACGTTTGGATAAATATAATCCGCGATTGTTTGCGTTCCATCTGGTGCAAAACGGTATTGGGCTGATGGAGAAGTTCCCGCCGGTCTGCCTGCACCAATTTGTGACTCGTAGAAATATTGACCTAATTCTTTCGTATTCATTAAATCCAAAAGCTTACCCACTTGCTGTGTACCCGTGTACATGTCAAAATTAATTTTTGGCTCACCTTCACCACCACGTTTTGTTGTGATGATCACAACCCCATTCGCAGCACGTGCTCCGTAGATAGAAGCGGCAGAAGCATCTTTCAATACCTGCATTGACTCGATATCATTTGGGTTGATTTGGTTTAGTGTACCCTGTGTAGGCACGCCATCAATTACATATAAAGGGGAGTTGTTGTTTGTAGATCCAAATCCACGAACACGTACCATCGTTCCTCCACCAGGGGAGTTGTCATTACCAACGGTAACGCCCGCTGCACGACCCTGTAACATTTGCGTTACGGATGCTGCTGGTACCGCTAATAATTCTTTGGCACTTACCACCGCTACCGCTCCCGTAATATCTTTTTTACGTTGGGATGAGTATCCAGTAACAACTACTTCACTTAATTGACTTACATCTTCATCCAAGACAATGTTCAAAGTTGAACGATTCGCTACAGATGATGTTTTCGTTACAAATCCTACCGAACTAAATACGAGTTCCGCATTATTTGTCTTAACTGAAATGGAGTAGGCTCCATTTACGTCCGTTGTTGTTCCAGTCGTCGTACCTTTGACTGCAACAGATACTCCGGGAATTCCCCCGCCTTTGGCGTCTTGGACTGAACCCGTAATTTTTCGGTCTTGAGCTAATGCTGTCCATGTTACGGATAACATCAACACCATCGCAAAGACCACTCGGCTTAGGTAGAAATTGTTTTTCATAAATTATGTTTGTTTAAGTGTTTGCCGACAAATTAGCCTAATGTGCCGACGTATTA
This sequence comes from Spirosoma fluviale, assembly GCA_945883625.1. Taxonomy (GTDB): domain Bacteria; phylum Bacteroidota; class Bacteroidia; order Cytophagales; family Spirosomataceae; genus Aquirufa; species Aquirufa fluvialis_E. The sequence goes on along the minus strand of CAMCXW010000009.1, from coordinate 50,464 downwards.
AGGAGTAAAAGTAATATAATAAACAAGTTAATGCAAAATGTTTTATATAATTATTTTGATAAATTTTATTTATATAAATAATAAACACGTAATCAATTGATAATCTTAGTGTTTTCGGTTTCCTGATAAATAGTATAATCTGAATCCTTTGTTTACCTTTGTGGTTCTACGATTTTTTCACTTAATCAAAGGAATTTTCCGCGCATTTTTTATGTTAAATTTAGTTTTATTCGGGCCTCCAGGGGCAGGCAAAGGAACTCAATCGGCCAAAATCATTGAAAAATACGGTTTGATACACCTATCCACAGGTGATTTGTTGCGCGCACAGATTTCTGCTGGCACCACATTAGGATTAGAAGCTAAAAAACTAATGGATCAAGGTATTTTGGTTCCTGACGCCGTTGTTATCGGCATGATCGAAAATAAATTGAACGAGAATAAGGCTGCTGCTGGATTTATATTCGACGGTTTTCCGCGTACCGTCGCGCAGGCGGAAGCGCTAGATTCGCTTTTGGCGAGCCACTCGTTGAGCATCACGCAAATGATCGCGTTAGAGGTTGCTGAGGAGGAATTAACCCAAAGACTTTTAGAACGTGGTAAATCATCTGGTAGACCAGATGATCAAAACGAATCATTAATTCGCAAGCGGGTACAAGAATATATGGAAAAAACTGCCCCTGTTGCTGGCTATTATGCCAACCAAGGGAAATTTACGGGTATCAATGGGGTAGGTGAGATTGAGGTGATTTTTGGGCAGATTCTTTCCATTATAGAGAAGTGAGAGGTAAGAAGTGAGAGGTAAGAAGTGAGAGGTAAGTTTTTTTGCCCTTCGGACTATTTCCCTTCGGACTTGGATTAAAGGCTAGCTAGCGACTAGCGACTAGTGACTAAATATTATATTATGACTTCAAATTTCATCGATTACGTCAAAATAAACCTGCGTTCTGGACGCGGAGGAAGTGGCTCATCCCATTTTCGTCGTGAAAAGCACGTGCCCAAAGGCGGGCCAGACGGAGGAGATGGCGGTCGTGGTGGTCATGTTTATATAGTTGGCAATTCCCAACATTGGACCTTACTACATCTGAAATTTCAAAAACATGTCATTGCCGATAATGGTAAAGGTGGCGAAGGTGGTCGTCGTTCAGGCCTTGAGGGAGAAGATATTTTTGTGGAGGTGCCCTTAGGTACCATTGTTAAAGATGCAGAAACAAACGAGTTTCTTGCTGAAGTAACCGAAGAAGGTCAAAAAGTATTATTGTTGGCCGGCGGACGTGGAGGTTTAGGAAATACGCATTTTAAATCATCTACCAACCAGTCCCCGCGCCACGCACAACCAGGCGAGGCAGGGCTAGATCGCTGGGTGGTTATGGAATTGAAAGTTTTAGCAGACGTTGGATTAGTTGGCTTTCCTAATGCCGGCAAATCAACCTTACTTTCTGTCCTTTCGTCAGCAAAACCAGAAATTGCTGATTATCCATTTACTACCCTAGTACCTAATTTAGGTGTGGTTGCTTACCGTGATTACAAATCATTTGTTGTCGCCGATATTCCTGGTATTATCGAAGGTGCTGCTGAAGGAAAAGGCCTTGGATTGCGTTTTTTACGCCATATTGAGCGTAACTCTATCCTATGTTTTCTGATTCCATCAGACGCAGCGAACTGGGGAAAAGAATACGAAATTCTTGTTGGCGAATTAACTAAATTCAATCCCGAATTATTACATAAACGCCGCGTTTTAGTTGTTTCTAAGATGGATTTATCTATTCCTGAAATGGAGCCTGAAATGCGCGAAAGTCTGCCTAAAGATCTTCCATTGGTATTTATTTCTTCCATTACACAAACAGGAATTCAAGAGCTAAAAGACCTTCTTTGGGAAACCTTGCAAGAAGAAAATAAAGAAGTTGCCACTCAAGTGCCAAGCAGCATCGAATAAACTATTTGGCGATTTGTTGCGACATCAAAGCAATTCCCTCATCAAAAGTGCGTGGTCTGTAACCCAATTCCCGTGTTGCCTTATCAAGAATAAAACCAGTTCTCGGTGGGCGCTTCGCCGTTTGTGAAAAGGTAGACGAATCAGCTTGTTGGATCAAGTCCGTAGGCAGCCCATAAAAGTGGGCCGTTTTAATCGCCATCTCATATGGTGTTAAAAAGTCAGAGCCTGAGATGTTAAATATTCCTTGTGCTTCTTTTTGGGTGATGAGCCAACACCCCATCGCGAGATCTTCAGCTAGGGTAGGTGTACGAAATTGATCTGTCACCACATTAATTTGTTTCCCCTCTTCTAATGACTTTTTAATCCACAAAATGATATTGGTACGGCTCATATCTGCGACAATTCCAAAGACCAAGACGGTACGGGCAATCGCCCAACGGATAGATGAGGCTTCAATTAATTTTTCTGCGCGCAATTTACTCGCCCCATAAACGGAGATTGGATTAGGTATTGCCTCTTCTGTATACGGCCCATCTGCTCCATCAAAAATAAAGTCGGTCGACAAATGACATAGAAACGTGTCGTGCTTTTGACAAGCTTCAATTAAATAAGCTACAGCGGTTACATTTAATAACTCACAGCCTTCTTGATCCGTCTCACATGTATCCACATTTGTCATCGCGGCCGTATGTATGACCACATGGGGTTTAAAGTTCTCAAATATGGCGTTGATTTCTTCCGCATTCGTAATATCGAGGGAAACATACCGATACCCCGCTGCATCGGGTAGTCGATTTTCGCCTTTTGCCGTGGCAATCAAGTCCACGGTAGATTGCTGAAGTAACAATTCAACAAGTTTCTGCCCCAAAAGGCCATTTGCACCCGTGATTAGAATCGTTTTTTTCATGATTGAGAAGCTAATTGTACGCGTATTTCTATTAATAATGTTTGTGCTCCTTTGTTAATTAAATCGTTTGCTACCTGATTTCCCGTTGACACAGGGTCTATCCCCGAAGCATCCGACTCAATTTGCTTATCTCCGGACAAGCTCAGTACACCCGCTTGAAGTTTAATTTGACCATTAACAAGTTTGGCATGACCATAAACAGGGACACTACACCCTCCATCTAGCTGAGCTAATACACAGCGTTCTGCCAAAATACAACGTTCCGTATTTATATGATTACATGCCTCGCGAATTGCATGGCGAGTATCTGTATTAAGCTGAGTTGAGCACTGAATCGCAACACTCCCTTGGCCTACAGCAGGAACGAAATTTGTCAAAGACAAATGTTCCACAATGAAGTCCTTCATATCCATCCGATGTACACCGGCATAAGCAAGTAACATGGCATCGCAATCCCCATTTTTTAGTTTTTCGAGTCGCGTTTGTAAATTTCCACGCATCTCTACCGCTGCATGCTGTGGAAAATGATGGGCCAAAAATGCCCGCCGGCGCGTAGACGAAGTTCCAATCCGCAACGGGGCTAATTGCCCCAAGCGAATAGATGGGTTCATACTCATTACCACATCATGTGCGGCCTCACGTTCCGTGAATGCGATGAGTGGAAGATCATCGGCTAAAGTGGAAGGAAGATCTTTGGCAGAATGTTGCGCAATGTCGATTTCCCCTGCTCGTAACATGGTTTCCAATTCTTCTGTAAATACACCTTTTGCGCCTATTTTGGATAAAGACCGATCTAAAATTTTATCCCCTATCGTACGAATGGCGACCAATTCATACGTCATACCAGCAGCTTCTAACAGCCGACCGATATAGTTGGCTTGCCACAAGGCTAACGCGGAATTTCGCGTACCGATACGGATGTTATTTTTTGGCTGCATTCGCAATTCGGATAATTTGCAAAGATAAATCGAGGTGGATCATTTTGGCGCGTCCATTCCTTTCTAAATGATAATATGCGGTAGACAATTGTTCACTGATATGTTCAATCGCCTCACGGTTTAGTGTTTTTGAAAAATTGGTAATAAAGCTTCGTTCTTTTTCCAGTGCCTTAATTAAGGTAGGCGCATCCGCAATTTGGTATAAACACTGCCTGAAAATATGTAATGCATACTCGAGTAGCCCTTTTTGCTCTTCTTTTTGCAAACCATCATATTGGTCGGCAAGCGAAGCTAATTTGCCTAAATTTTTACTGTATACCGCACGCATCCAATCGGCAAACCAGGTAGATGTACTGAGGTTTTCTGTTTTTGCTTTTTCCAATGCCCAGGCAATATTTCCTTCGGCGCTGTAAGCTAAATTTTGCGCACGATCTGTGTCGATACCTTCCTTTTCAATTAAATAAGTGACCAAATCCGCTTCGTCAACGGCCTGAATCGAAACGCGTTGGGTGCGTGAAAGAATGGTCGTTAGTAGTTTTTGAGCATCTGCACAGACCAACAAAAATAAGGTGGATTTGGGTGGTTCCTCCAGTGTTTTTAATAATGCGTTTCCAGAGGATAAATTTAATGATTCGGGGTTCCAAATGAGTACGATCTTAAAATCTGCTTCAAATGGTTTAAGGCTGATTTTAGGGATTAATTTCCGGGTTTCCTCAACGGGAATATTGCCTTGTTTGTTGCCCTCTGCACCCATGGCAGCCAGCCAGTCGGGAAAGGTTCGATAAGGCGAATCCAATAGAAATTTCCGCCATTCGGGAAGAAATACATCAGATTCAGCTTCTTTCACTTTTTTAGTGGTGACCGTTGGAAACATAAAAACAAGGTCCGGATGGATACCACGATGTACTTTTTGGCAACTAGGGCATTGTCCACATGCATCATCACCTTGTTTGTTGGTGCAAAATAAAAACGAAGTAAACGCCAAGGCCATGGCTAATTGCGCCCCCCCGTTTGGTCCATGAAACAATTGGGCATGTGCGATATGTTGCGTTAACACCGCTTGGCTTAATTGTCTTTTGGTCGTATGAAGTCCGGGAATATCCTGAAAACGCATCCTCTAATTTCGGTCTTTTGATTCCGCTTTCCAAATAGCGTGTATGTTCGATTCCAGATTTTCTGGAATTTCTTGATTTTTGGCACGTATCCATGCCTGAGCACTTCGCTTCGCTTCCTCTAAACGGTATGTCTGCACCGCAGGAAATTCACCCCACGAAAACGCAGGAATAAATCTGGGAAGAAAGTCGGTTCCACTAATATTGCAATGGCAGCTGACGACAGTTCCTGTGTTGAATTTTGTACTAATACCTGTTGTGACAAAATCTCCCATATATACCCCGAATGATTTGATCGTAGTTGCACGCATACCCATTTTCGTATAATCATATACGTTTACTTTCTGTAAGTCATTTCGGACGTTGGACGTGGTGGTCATGGCGCCCCAATTACAGTAGGAGCCGAGTATGGAATTGCCTAAAAATCCATCATGTGATTTATTGGTGAATGGGTAGATAATGGATGCGCTTATTTCGCCGCCAACTTTACATTTTTCACCTATGGTGGTATTGGGGCGAATTTTTGCGCCAATATTGGTTATGCACCCGGCTAATAAGGCAGCAGGTCCTTGGATAAGTGTCCCAATTTGTACATTAACATTTTGGCCAATATAAATGGGACCTAAACTTGCGTCTAGTATGCTTCCGTTTAGCATAGCACTCGGGTCTATGTAACAGTTTTCGGGTGTTATTAAGGTCGTTCCGGATTTCTTAAAGTCCGTTGCCGAACGGTTATTGGGTTGAATTTCGTTTCGTAGCGCGTAGTCGTTGGCCTGTATAAAGTCTTCGGGGTGGGCGATGAAAATAGGCTGTTTTACGAGCTTTTTTGTGGATAAAGTGCGTGGATTTAGGGGGGTACTGGATCGATATGCCAGCCATTGATCCTCCCAAATTAGGCATGTGTTTGGTTCAAGCGTTGCCAACGCCTCAATGAATTCGAGCGTGGGTAAACAAGATCCAAGAATCCAACAGTCTATTGGTAGTTTCGTAGCAACAGCCTGCCACTTTGATTCGATGGTGCTGATGCCTAGCAAAAAGTCTTTCAGCTCACGTGTATACGTTAGCGGCAACAATTGCTGTACAATTAGAGGATCATTGATTAGTTGGCTCGTATTCCACATACCGCAAATTAAACGAAAAAAGCCTCGACCAAAAAATGGAAGAGGCTTTTCTTTATACTTTTAGAAGGATTAGTTCTTTGCGTAACGCTTGTTGAATTTGTCTACACGTCCAGTTGTGTCTAACAATACATTCTTTCCTGTGTAGAAAGGATGAGATTGAGATGAAACTTCTAGCTTGTAAACCGGGTATGTAGCACCTTCAAATTCAGTTGTTTCAGTTGTTTGCGCACAAGAGCGTGTCAAAAACTTATAATCAGCTGATAAATCGTGGAATACTACTTGCTTGTATTCTGGGTGTATGTCTTTTTTCATGGCTTTATACGTGACGATTCCCTGCCGTCTGTTTATTTGTTCTGTGAAAGACTCTTGGGAATTAGTCTTCTTTAATCGGGATGCAAAATTATCATTTTTGATTTTAAAACCAAAATATTTTCATAAGTAAATTTTTGTAGTTTTTGGTTTTCATGGGAGTAAATAAAAAAGTAAAAAATATTTTTCTAGTACTTTTCTAAGATGCATCGGGCGTAATGATTTGACTAGCCGATACTTATATATGGTAATTTAAATATGGGTTATTTATTTTTGTTTTTCGCCAAAAAATAGTTTGCACGTGGAGGTGATTTTTTCTAATTTTACCTAGTGCCTAAGCAGTCAAAAATGATTCAGTTTTTGGCAAACCAAAAAGCAATAAAACAGAACCGCCAATAAGTCAAATTGAAGTAGTTCAATTGACTGATTTAAAGAGATTTTTTTTCTCAGGTGGAATTTTTTGCCTTAGTTTTGTTCATGGCAAATGAAGTATTTAATTTATATTATTATTTAAGAAACACATGTACGTAATTAAAAGAGACGGTCGTCGCGAATCTGTCAAGTTTGACAAAATCACAGCCAGAATTGAAAAGCTTTGCTATAGCTTGGATCCCTTTTTCGTTCAGCCTTTAGAGGTTGCGCGAAAGGTTATTTCAGGTTTGTATGACGGGGTTAAAACGACCGAATTGGATAATTTGGCAGCAGAAACGGCAGCGTCTTTGACAACAAAGCACCCAGATTATGCCATTCTAGCAGCACGTATTGCGATATCAAATCTGCATAAGAACACGTTAAAGTCGTTTTCTGCGACCATGAAACGTTTATTCACATACGTTGATCCTAAGACTGGGCAAAACGCAGCCTTGTTATCTAAAGAGATTTACGACATTATCAAGAAGAATGCAGTTGAGTTAGATGAAGCAATTATTTATGACCGCGATTTCGGATATGATTACTTCGGCTTCAAAACATTGGAGAAATCGTATCTTTTAAAACTGGAAGGTGCAATCGCTGAGCGCCCACAACACATGTTGATGCGTGTTGCCGTAGGTATTCACGGAAAAGACATTGCAGCTGCTATTGAGACCTATAATTTATTGTCGGAGCGCTGGTTTACTCACGCAACGCCAACCTTGTTTAATGCAGGTACTCCGAAGCCCCAAATGTCTTCATGTTTCTTGCTAACGGTGCAGGACGATTCCATCGAAGGAATTTACGATACCTTGAAGCAAACAGCCAAGATTTCTCAGTCTGCAGGAGGTATAGGATTAAGCATTCATAATATCCGTGCAACGGGCTCATACATCAAGGGAACCAACGGAACTTCCAATGGGATTATTCCTATGTTGCGTGTATTTAATGATACGGCACGTTATGTAGACCAAGGTGGTGGAAAGCGTAAAGGATCCTTCGCTATCTACTTGGAGCCATGGCATGCGGATGTATTCGAATTTTTGGAATTGAAAAAGAACCACGGAAAAGAAGAAATGCGTGCGCGTGATTTGTTCTACGCACTTTGGATTCCGGATTTATTTATGAAGCGTGTAGAGAGCAACGAAGAGTGGTCTCTTTTCTGTCCGCATGAGTGCCCAGGTTTATCTGACGTATACGGCGATGAGTTTGAGGCATTATATACTAAGTATGAATTAGAAGGCAAAGCGCGCTCTGTTGTGAAAGCGCAGGAGCTTTGGTTTAAAGTATTAGAGTCGCAAACGGAAACGGGTACTCCGTACATGTTGTACAAGGATCATGCGAACAATAAGTCTAATCAAAAGAATTTAGGAACCATCAAATCTTCGAACTTGTGTACGGAGATCATGGAATATACGTCAAAAGATGAGGTAGCGGTTTGTAATTTAGCTTCTTTAGCGTTACCGAAATTTATTCATACCACCGAAGAAGGCACACCAGCTTTTGATCATAAGCGACTTTATGAGGTAACAAAAGTAGCGACACGCAACTTGAATAAGGTGATTGATGTCAACTACTACCCGGTTCCAGAAGCGCGTAATTCAAACTTACGTCATCGCCCAATCGGTTTAGGGGTTCAAGGATTAGCAGACGTATTCATTATGTTACGTATGCCGTTTGAATCAGAGGAGGCGCAACAATTGAATAAAGATATTTTTGAAACAATCTATTACGCTGCGATGGAAACATCCATGGAATTGGCGAAAGTAGAAGGTCCATACTCAACTTGGGAGGGTTCTCCAATTTCAAAAGGTGTTTTCCAGTTTGATATGTGGAACGTAACACCAAGTTCAGGAAACTGGGATTGGGAAACATTGCGTCGTGATGTTGTGGAGCATGGGGTGCGTAACTCGTTGTTAGTAGCTCCGATGCCAACGGCCTCTACAAGTCAGATCCTGGGAAATAATGAGTGTTTCGAACCATATACATCTAACATCTATGCACGTCGTGTATTGTCTGGTGAATTTGCGATTGTTAATAAGCACTTGTTAAAAGATTTGATTAAGTTAAATCTTTGGAATGATTCAATGAAAAACAAATTGATTTCAGCAAACGGATCAGTTCAAAGTATCCCAGAAATTCCTCAAAATTTAAAAGAGCTTTATAAGACTGTTTGGGAGATTAAGCAAAAAACAATCTTGGAGATGGCTGCAGACCGCGGCGCTTATATCTGTCAATCGCAAAGTTTGAATATTCACATTCAGGATGTCAATTTTGGAAAATTAACTTCGATGCACTTCCACGCGTGGAAACTTGGCTTAAAGACTGGTATGTATTACTTACGTACCAAAGCAGCTGCGGATGCAATCAAGTTTACAATTGAAAAACAAGCTGAAGTTTCCATTGAGCAAACAAATGAAGTGAACGAAACCGAGTTGCAGTACGCGGCTCACGCGGCACAGGCTGCGGCTTCGTTCTCAACAGATGATGATCAAAATAAAGCTGATATGACCTGTTCATTAGATAATCCAGACGCTTGTGAAGCATGTGGATCATAAAAAAATCAAATGAATAAAATAGCAAAAATCACTTAGCGGCCTAGTTAAGTGATTTTTGTGTTTAACCACCTAACCATAATCATGGGGAATAAAACGATTCTTGTTTCAGCTTTTTTTGGCCTGATGATTCTCGGATTCGTTTTGAGGGTTTACCAAATTGGTTCCTACAGCCTTTTCGGCGACGAGAAACAAAGCATGATGATTGCCGTGGGGAATATAAATATCGGCGGGATGAGTGACTTGATGCAACCCGGAAAGACATTTACTCCAGCAGATTTTTGGGCACCTCGCGGGATAAAGGCATGGTTGGATGCAGATGCCCGTGGAGATGTCAGTGGAAATAGTCTCGTTCATGACCTGTTGCTTAAAATAGTGACATTTTTCTTCGGAAAAGGGGATGGAACCGTTCGAGGTATATCCGTCTTTTTTAACATGCTGACCGTCTGGCTCATGTTTTTTTGGTCAAGAAAAATCTATCCCAAAATCACTTGGCAGATTGCGCTGCTTGCTTTTGCGGTGATTGAGCCGTTTTTTGTGGTGTATAGCCAACAAGCCCGTAATTATGCAACTTCGATGTTTTTCGCGACGGCATCCAATTTCTTTTACTGGAAACTTATCCACCCGAAAAGTGAGCAAGGGATCAAATCTAAAGATTTAACGGGTTGGATATTGACGAGTATATTAGCACTCTTTTCTACCTATCTAACCGCGCTGGTTCTTGTTGGGCAAGGGATTTATGCGCTCCTGAATTTGCGTTCGAAGGAAATATGGACGCGCCTAAGTATAGGCGCAGTCGTAATTATCATTCCTTTTCTTGGCTGGATGACCTTAGGACCCGGGCGTTATTTTTTAGCTTATCAAGCGGATGCTGGAGCTCAGTATTTAGCTTACTTGAATGCCAACGGCCCGATTCCTGGTTGGATCGAAGCCGCTAATTTTAGTAATCTACTCAAGCGCACCGTAATGATATTGTCCGATCTGTTTTTTTGGACGAATGATTTATATGCCAAACAAGGTTACCGTTTCGGTGGAGTAGCTTTAGTTTTATTCGGTTATGGAATATATACCTGGCTAAAAGATTTCAATCCTGAGAAACGTCGCTTTTATATTTTTGGCTTGATTCAAATTTTGCTGCCTATTTGTGTATTGATTGTGACGGCCCTAAACGCGGGTACCACTACTGGGTACTTTATCCGGTATGCAGGGTTTGGTTTGCCCTTTGGTATTTTCATCTCGGTGGGTTTTATGGAATTTGTATTTCAAAAACCCATTTGGATTCGATTTATAGCAGGCTTGTTTGTTTTTATTCAAGCCTATTTTTTAATTTTTGCATTTCTACCACTTTATGAGGACAAACCTCAGAAATACACATCGTCCGTGGGGCGAATTGGGAATCCTTATATACGTATTGCTGATAAATTACATGCCCAATATGCGGAAGGAGATACGATACTTTATCCATCGAAAGTCACTAATTTTTTGAATTCGAAGCATTTGGCAGGAGGAGCTTACAATGTCGCAGATGCGCAATTAGTAAATTTGTATTTATCGCCTTCAGATAAATTTATCCAACGAATTGATACGCTGCGAAAAGATTCCGTAATTTTAAAGCGCAAAAATGGGACAGAAGTTCTGATTTTTGATTTTAAACAAGGTAAATACCGCTATTAATTTATGCCTAATTCGACACCCCAAGTTTCATTTGTTATTCCTGTCTACAACGAAGAAAGTAATCTTCCTATGTTGGCCGACCGGCTTGTGAAGATCATGGATCAATCAGCCATAAACTTGGAGGTGGTGTTAATCGATGATGGCAGTCGGGATAACTCCCGCACCATGTTACAGCAATTGGCCTTGAGTGATCCACGTTTCCATGTTGTTTTGTTGTCGCGTAATCATGGTCACCAACTGGCCCTTACGGCAGGTCTTTCGGTTGCACGAGGGTCAGAAGGTGTATTTGTATTGGATGGGGATTTGCAAGATCCACCTGAATTATTAGATACGTTTTATGCCAAATTTCAAGAGGGATATGATGTTGTTTATGCTGTGCGTGAGAAACGGAAAGAGGTGTTTTATAAGCGTTTTGCTTATTTTATTTTTTATCGAATTTTGAAGAAAATTGCCAACATAGATATTCCGTTGGACAGCGGTGATTTCTCATTTATGAGTCGGCGCGTGGTTAATGTGCTTAATAAAATGCCTGAGGAGAGCCGTTTCATCCGTGGGATGCGTACCTGGATTGGCTTTAAGCAAATTGGTATAGCTTACGACCGGCAAGAGCGGGCTTCTGGAGATTCCAAATATTCATTCAGTAAATTACTACAGCTCGCTTTAAATGGCATCTATAATTTCAGTGAATTTCCAATCAAGTTTGTCACCTCTTTAGGAGGGTTCGCAATTGTTTCTTCGGTGATTTATTTGATTTTTGTTGTGGTGAAAAAAATGTTTTTTGATCAAGTTATAGAAGGTTTTACTGCTTTGCTTTTTGTAATTATCTTGTTTGGCGGAATTCAATTAATGGCAATTGGTGTACTTGGGGAGTATATTTTACGTATTTTCTTCCAGTCAAAGAGTCGGCCTAACTTCATTATCGAAAAAGAAATTTGTGCTGGAAAATACCTAGATGAATAAGATGGGGCTATCGGAATGGTGCTTACGCTTATTTTATGTGGATGCTGTCCTAGAGCTTTTGGCACCTTGGGTATTTCCTGAAGCTCGCTATGTGACCAAACCCTTATTGATGCTACTCTTAGCTGGGTTTGCGGGTTTAGAATCGAAAACTTTATTAGTTGTTCTATTGTTTGCTTGGTTGGGAGATGTTTTTTTACTTCTCCCGGGTGATAATCCCTTGTTTTTTCAGTTAGGTTTGGGAAGTTTTTTGATTATGCAATTTGCCTATATTCGCTTGTTTCATGTGCACACAAGTCAGTTTTGGCATTGGTCACTGGGTGCTATTATGGTCTACGTGGTAAGTTTGCTTTCTTTTTTATGGCCCCATTTGTCTGAGGCATTACGTTTTCCGGTACTAGTCTATGCGGTTGCACTTGGGGCGATGCTATATTTTGGAATTAAAATGGGGGATAAGGTAATCTTTTTTGGAGCCTTGTTTTTTGTAATTTCTGATAGTTTATTGGCTTTAGGCAAGTTTTATTATGCGATTCCGGGGAATTCATTCTGGGTGATGAGTACGTATATATTGGCGCAATTGTTACTTATTACTCGTTTACGTAAATTACAATCTGTTTTTTAATTTTAGATTTTTATGATCAAGGAGGAAGTAGCATCTGTATTAGCAGATTTATCTGAAAAATTACAAGGAAGCCTTTTTACGGATACCGTGATGCGGACCTTGTATGCTACGGATGCATCAGCCTATCGTGAAATGCCACTCGGTGTTGCGATACCTGAAACGCAGGCGGATCTTCAAACCTTGATTTCATTTGCTGATGCACATCAAATCTCCTTGATTCCCCGTACGGCCGGTACCTCATTAGCTGGCCAGGTTGTTGGTTCCGGTCTGGTAGTGGACGTTTCTAAATTTTTCAATCGCATTCTTGAAGTAAATAAGGAGGAATCCTATGTGTGGGTTGAGCCCGGTGTCGTACGTGATGTGTTGAATGTTGAGTTGAAAAAGCATGGTTTATTTTTCGGTCCAGAAACATCTACGGCTAATCGTGCGATGATCGGAGGGATGCTAGGAAATAATGCCTGTGGCTCAAATTCTGTGGTTTATGGGTCAACGCGCGACCATGTTTTGGCTGTTGAAGGTTATTTATCCGATGGAACTTTTGTGACATTTGAATCAGAAGATCCGTTTGAGACTTTAAAGCAGTTGCCAGCTGGGAGTCGCTTGCATACTATTTACACCCAAACATTAGCCGCTTTATCTGACCCAGAAAATCAAAAAAATATACAGTCTGAATTCCCTAAGCCAAGTATTAAGCGTCGGAACACAGGATATGCAGTTGACATGTTGTTGAATTCCAATGCATTTATTGCTGGTAAACCAACGTTTAATTTTTGTAATTTATTAGCTGGCTCAGAGGGTACGCTCTGTTTTGCTACGCGTATTAAATTACACGTAGATCCGTTGCCTCCTGCACATTTGGGATTGGTTTGTGCGCATTTTAATACCATAGATGAAGCGCTTCGGGCAAATCTGATCGCATTGCAATTTAATCCATCAGCCTCTGAATTGATGGATCATTATATTTTAGAATGCACCAAAGCAAATGCTGCACAAAGTCAAAATCGCTTCTTTGTTGAAGGCGATCCAGGCGCGATTTTGGTGGTGGAGTTACGTGCAGAAGATGCGGAAAGTTTAGCCAAACAAGCGCAGGAAGTTGAAAAAGCGATGCGCGCAGCAGGCTTTGGGTATCATTTTCCTTATATAACGGGAGGTGATGTAAAGAAGGTTTGGGATTTGCGTAAGGCAGGTTTAGGCTTGCTTTCTAATCTTCCAGGTGACGAAAAAGCAGTTGCAGTGATTGAAGATACCGCGGTCGATGTAAATGATTTACCTGCATTTATCGCCGAATTTAATGAGATTTTAACGGCCAATAATTTATACTGTGTGCACTATGCACATGCAGGTTCAGGCGAATTACACTTGCGCCCGATTATTAATTTAAAGACAGAAGAAGGCCACAAACAGTTTCGCCATATTGCTGAAGAGATTGCGCGTTTGGTTAAAAAATATCAAGGTTCGCTTTCAGGTGAACATGGAGATGGCCGTTTACGTGGAGAATTTATTCCGTGGATGGTGGGTGAGGCCAACTACCAATTAATGCGGGATTTGAAATCTTGGTGGGATCCCAAGGGTATTTTCAATCCCAATAAGATCGTGGATACACCGCCGATGGATACATTTTTGCGGTATGAGGCGGGCCAACAAACTCCCGAGTTTAACACTGCTTTCCGCTATGAAGGGCAAGATATCTTGCAGCACGCTGAACAATGTAATGGTTCGGGGGATTGCCGGAAAACGCCTATCTCAGGGGGAACCATGTGCCCTTCATTCATGGCTACCCGCAATGAAAAAGAAACGACGCGCGCACGTGCCAATATCTTGCGTGAGTTTTTGACTCGCTCTACGCAGCCAAATCGCTTTAATCATAAAGAGATTAAAGAAGTAATGGATTTATGTTTGGCTTGTAAGGGATGTAAGTCCGAATGTCCTTCCAATGTCGATGTGGCCAAGCTGAAAATGGAGTTTTTATATCAATACCAAAAAGAAAATGGTACGCCTTCGCGCAGCTGGCTAGTTGGCCATTTCGCAACCATTTCTTCCCTAGCTTCGTATGTTCCTGCACTATATAACGCGGTTATGGGTACGCCGTTTTTGCGTCGTATATCGAACCAACTAGTCGGCTTCCATCCTGACCGCACGATGCCTTTGCTTGCGAAGCAATCACTTCGCTCTTGGTTGAAAGGGCGAAAATCGATTGATTCTATGAAGGCCGTTTATTTGTTTGTGGATGAGTTCACCAACTATAACGATGCTGAGGTAGGGCGGAAAGCCGTTTTATTGCTAGAAGCTTTAGGATACGAAGTTCGCACGATGGCGCATCCGATTTCGGGTCGATCGTTCTTGTCGAAAGGCATGCTAGATGAGGCACGTAAATTAGCTCAGGCGAATGTGGAATTATGGGCAGAGCTTGTAACAGAAGACATTCCGTTAGTAGGAATTGAGCCATCAGCCATTTTAACCTTCCGAGATGAATATCCGGATTTAGTTTCCGATGCTTGGCTAACAAAAGCCCAAGATTTAAGTAAAAATGTACTTTTATTAGAGGAGTTTATTGCACGTGAAGCAGATGCAAAGCGGATTGATAAATCGTTATTTAAAGCAGATAAACGCTTGTTGAAGTTGCATGGACATTGCCAACAAAAATCCATGAGCTCCTTAGTGTCCGCTAAAAAAGCCTTGTCATTACCGGTAAATTTTGAGGTTCAATTAATCCCTTCGGGATGTTGTGGAATGGCAGGTTCGTTTGGATATGAGAAAGAGCATTATGATTTGTCGATGCAAATTGGGGAATTAGTATTGTTCCCAACGGTGCGCGCGCAAGGGCCGGAGGTTGAAATTGTGGCGTCTGGGACAAGTTGCCGACATCAAATTCACGACGGTACGCAACGCCACGCGAAGCATACCGCCGAGATATTATTTGAGGCACTGGCTTAAAAACGCCAGCGAACAAAAGCCTCCATGGCCTCGTATTCGGCGAGGCCTAATTTATTATACAGTTCTGCGGTGCCCCGGTTACGTTCTTCGGCTCGTTGCCAAAATTCGCGTGAATCTTCCCCTTGGAAAACCACTCCATCTTTTTGGGATTGATGTTTGAAAATGCCCATACGTTTTTTGAACACCTGATCTGGCGACATAGGTACGGCCATTTCAATTTGGTCGATATCCCATTCTGCCCAGGCTCCTTTGTATAACCAAACCCAACAATTTTTCATGTATTCCCTGTGTTTCAAGCGCGTAATCGCCTCGAAAATAGCGTCTAGGCACACTTTGTGCGTTCCATGTGGGTCTGCCAAATCGCCTGCGGCGTAGATTTGGTGTGGCTGAATCTCCTCGATGATGTCCATGATTAATTGAATATCCGGTTCTGTTAAAGGCTTTTTACGGATAGTCCCGGTTTCGTAGAATGGCATATTTAAGAAATGTGCATTCTCTCTTTTTATGCCTACGAAGCGACACGTATTTTTTGCTTCACCTTGACGAATGAGTCCTTTGATCTTGCGAACGGATTCAATGTCTAATTCGGAGTCACGTTTTCCTTTGAGAAACTTAACGGATTCCTTGTAGATCTTATTTGTCTTGGCATTGCTGCTTTCAAATTTTTCGTTGAAATCTATCACAAATTCAGCAAATCGGAGCGCTTCATCATCCGCCACCGCGATGTTTCCCGATGTCTGATAAACGACATGCACATCGTGGCCTTGGTCGTGTAAGCGCTGAAAAGTTCCCCCCATGGAGATGATGTCATCGTCCGGATGGGGGCTAAAAATAATGACTTTTTTACGCGCAGGAAAGGCTCGTTCCGGCCGATGGGTATCGTCGGCATTGGGTTTGCCACCGGGCCAACCAGTTATTGTATGCTGTAAGTAATTGAATACTTCAATATTGATTTCGTGTGACTGTCCGTAAAGGGATAGTAATTCTGACATTCCCTGCTCATTATAATCCTTTGTGGTTAGTTTAAGAACGGGTTTGTTCAACGTTAACGATAAGTGTGTTACGGCTTTTTTAATCATGTTGCGATCCCAAGTAACAGAATCAACGACCCATGGTGTTTTAATTCGTGTCAATAAAGAGGCAGCCGTTTCGTCTAAAATGAAGGTTGTATTTGGATGTTGTTGTAAATAGGAAGCGGGAATTTCGGAGGTAACAGGTCCTTCAACAGCCCGAGCAACGCTTTCCGCTTTATGCTCTCCCCATGCGAGCAAAACGATACGTTTGGCATGCATGATTTTGTCGATTCCAAGCGTGATAGCTTTTTTGGGTACTTTTTCTAATCCACCAAAGTCAATCGCGGCATCGATTTTCGTTAGGATGTCGAGCGTCATTAAACGTGTTTTAGAGGTAATAATGGAGCCTGGTTCATTGAAACCAATGTGTCCGTTGCGTCCAATACCTAATAAATAGAAATCAAACCCGCCTAGTTTCTCGATTTTCTCCTCGTAGTCTCTACAAAACTCTGGAATTTTATCGTAGGCAAGAGTCCCATCAGGAATATGGTAATTTGTTACCGGTATATCCACTTGATCAAATAATTGCTCTTTCATGAAGCGCGTATAACTTTGCACGGAATCCGGCTCCATCGGATAGTATTCATCCAAATTAAAGGTGTAAACGTTCTTGAAACTTAAACCTTCTTCTTTATGGAGACGAATTAATTCCTGATAGACTTTCTTAGGAGAAGATCCAGTGGCCAATCCCAGTACAGTAGGTTTTTTCTCCTGATTCTGCTGTCTAATCAGTGCGCCGATTTCATGTGCAACCGCCTTAGATGCTTTTTCTGAATCGTCGAAAATGTGGGTGGGTACCCGTTCGAAACTAATGGCTTGTTCCATAATTTATTGATTTACAATAGTTTTGGCCGAGACAACGATGAAATCGAGTTCGAGTATGTTAAATATGCGTAAAATAGTTTTGATGGCTGGATTCCCTTTTCCAAGTTCAATTGAATGAATCGTTTTGATTGCTACACCACTTTTTTCACTTAACTCCTCCTGGCGTAAGTTGAGGTTATTTCTTTTTTCACGTATAATTTTTCCAAAAATTTTCAAGTCCATGCGTTGGTCTAGTTGCTTATTGGAACAAATTACAAAAAAAACTTATTTAAAAAACATAATGGAATTATATTACCGATTATTCTATAAAAATCCTTAATACAACAATTTTGTATTTTTGGCGTTATCTTTGTTCCTTATTTTTAATTTTATGAATTTTCGAATACTCTCCGTTTTTATTTTTTTACTCGTTGCTTTCTCCTCGTTTGCCCAAAAGGCAACGCTGAGTGGGTATATTAAAGATGCCTCGAGTGGCGAAGGTATCATCGGAGCGAGCATTTACATCAAGGAATTAAAGACTGGTAATGTGACTAACACATACGGTTTCTTTAGTTTGTCGGTGCAGCCGGGTGATTTTACCTTAGTTTTTTCTTCGTCTGGGTATTTGAAGGAAGAGCGAAAAGTTACTTTTTCCTCTAAGAATCAAACCTTAAATATCGAATTAGCTCCTGCTTCAAATGAGTTAGCTGAGGTCCGTGTATTAGCAAATGCCTTAGATGAAAATGTCAAGGGTATTGAAATGTCAGTGAATAAAATTGACATCAAGACCATTCGGAAAATTCCAGCTTTATTGGGTGAGGTTGACTTAGTTCGTGCGATTCAACTACTTCCTGGCGTTTCAACTGTTGGCGAAGGCGCATCAGGTTTCAATGTCCGTGGTGGTGGGGTGGATCAAAACTTAGTTTTACTCGATGATGCTCCCGTATATAATTCATCTCATTTGTTTGGTTTTTTCTCCGTATTTAATCCAGATGCAGTTAAGGATGTGAAGTTATTCAAAGGCGGCATTCCATCTCAATACGGTGGTCGTGTATCATCTATTCTTGATGTTAAAATGAAGGAGGGTAATGCCAAAAAACTTGAGGTTAACGGTGGAATTGGGGTTATTTTTTCTCGAATTTCAATTGAGGCACCCTTGATTAAAGATAAGGCTTCATTTATTGTGGCTGCGAGACGTTCCTACATTGATGTTTTGGCTAAACCGTTTTTAACGGGGAACAATGCAGATGCGGCGTTTAATTTTTATGATTTAACCGCCAAAGTGAATTACAACATCAATTCAAAGAATACGGTATTCTTATCGGGTTATTTCGGAAGGGATGTTTTTGGAACGGGCTTTGGATTCAATTGGGGTAATAGCACAATTTCGGCGCGTTGGAACCACGTCTTCTCGAATAAGTTGTTCTTAAATGCAACTGCTTTTTACAGTAATTATGATTATTTATTGGATTCTGATTTAAAAAATAAGCGTCCAACGGATGCCTTTCGTTGGACATCGAATATTGAAAACTTAAGTTTCAAACCTGACTTCACGTATTACCTAACGCCAGATAATACCTTAACGTTTGGGGCACAGGTTTTGACATATCAATTTTCTCCAGGCAAAGCGGTTGCTTCATCGAATGGGGATAGACGTGAGTTTGGTCAGTCAAATAAAAGTGGTGTGGAATTATCTGCTTATGTTGGTGATGAATGGAGATTAAGTCCTCGCCTTTCCGTTCAATACGGCATTCGCTATTCAAATTATGATTACCGAAGCGATGATGGCGTATATTATGAGCGAATTTCAGTGCCTGCTAGTATTGAGAATCCGACTTCATTTACGTTGAAGCCTATTCAGATTGCGCCAACTGCCTCAGTGGCGAATTATGGAAATTGGGAGCCTCGTTTTGCGATGAACTTGAAAGTGGGGGAGAATTCTTCTTTCAAGGCTTCCTATAATCGCTTGGCGCAATATGTGCATTTAATGTCTAACACAGCTGCATCTACACCTTTGGATGTTTGGACTTCGTCTACAAATAACATCAAACCTCAAATTGCGGATCAGGTTGCGTTAGGCTTGTTCAAGAATTTAGGCGAAAGTGGCAATGATTATGAGACATCTGTTGAGGTATATTATAAGGAAATGCAGAATCAGATTGATTATGCAGATCGTGCGAATTTGTTTTTGAATCCCTTGTTTGAAAAGGATTTGCTTTTTGGCAAAGGTCGCGCCTATGGAGCCGAATTTTATGTGAAAAAGAATGTGGGTAAGCTAACGGGTTGGGTCAGTTATACGTTGGCCAGATCAGAGCGTTTAATTGAAGGATTGAACAACGATAAATGGTATGTAAATCGCTATGACCGTACGCATACATTGAATATTGTAGGACAATATACGTTGTCGGCCAAATGGTCATTTGGTGCCAATTTTGCCTATATAACGGGCGTTCCTTATTCAATTCCTTCTCAGAAATACATATTCGAGGGAATTGCTTATCCGCAAACGCTTCCGGGAACACGCGGAAATATTCGGGTTCCAGATTACCATCGATTGGATTTTTCAGCGACTAAGAAAAACAAGAAAGCCTTATTTGGTAAGGGTTCTTCTGAGTGGGTTTTTTCTGTGTATAATGTGTACAACAAACGAAATCCTTTTTCAATTTATACGCAGCCTAACGAAACGAATACCATGAAAACAGAGGCTGTTCAATTATCTATCATTGGTTCGTTTGTTCCGGCTGTCACCTATAATTTTACGTTTTAAGATGCGCTATCTCATTCTATTGCTATCCCTATTTTTATTCTCTTGCGAGGATATTGTGACTTTAGAAAGTCCTCAATCTGATCGTTTTTTGGTTGTGGAGTCGACCCTGACCAATCTTCCAGGCACGCAGAAAATTACATTAACACGCTCACAAGATTTTTTCGATAATGGACCTGCTCAAGCCATCAGAGCTGCTGAGGTCATTGTGAAAGATGATTCGGCGAATGAATACCGTTTTGTGGAAAGCACGCAAACTCCAGGTCTTTACGTTTGGGCCCCTGCTGATTCAACTAGACGATTAGGCCAAGTGGGTCGGACGTATCAGTTGACAGTCAAAACAGGAAGCGATACATTTATTGCGTCGGCTAAAATGAATCCCGTACCGCCCATTGATTCAATTGCGTACAAGAAAGCCACTGCAAATCCGGGTCAAACGGGCGAAGGAAAGCCTAAAGAGGGTTTTGAGGCTCGTTTTTTTGGAAATGATTTGAAAGGTGAGGGTAATTGTTACCGCTTGAAGTTCTATAAAAATGGTAAACTCTTTAATGCTACTTCTGATTTATTGGTTTTTTATGACTCAGCTTTGCAAAAAGTTAGTGGTACTGATGGTTTAATGTTTAATCTTCCGATTCGTCGGGCCATTAATCCGGAATTGTACGTGGCCAACGACAAACTTAAATTAGAGTTGTATTCTATTTCGTTAGATCAATTCAGTTTTTACTCCCAGGCACGTTTGGAATTAAATAATGCGGGGCTTTTTGCACGTCCTGCAGCGAATATACCCACGAATTTTGTGAACACGAATAAAAACTCAAATCTACAGGGTTCTGGTTGGTTTGGAGCTTCAGCTGTCTCTACATTGGAAACGGTCATTGACCCAACTAAGGCGAGAAAAGATTTGCCTTAGTTATTCAAAGTTGATGATTAGACCTACCGAATGAGTCTTCAGGTTATTCACATTCATATACCACGGTGTTCCCGCTCTTCCTGGAGCAGAATACATATTGACCAACCCATGTGAAAAGCGAATCTCTGGCGTAAACTTAAAAAACTGAAAGAATTGCTCAAGACCAATTCCGTATTCAAGGGATAGGTCAGCTATGTTTGTTGTCAATGCAGAGCTTTTTTTCTTAACATTTGCCTCAATCCCAAATTTTAGTCCTCCTGTCATGTAAACACGGTGATTTTTTCGTCGGATTGAGCGGTATTTGATGAGTGCGGGGATTTCCAACCATGTTGATTCACGAGTTAAAACTTCTGGAACGGTGCCGCCCGCATCTAAACTTAACTGCCGATCATACAAGGCAATATTGACCCCTGATTTTACCTCCCAATGTGGGCTTAATGCATAATTTGCAAGACCGCCAATTTGAAATCCGAAATTTCGAGGGGAATATAGGTAGGTTCCAGTGGGTAATTCTGCTCGGGTACTTAGATTAAAATTCGAAGAAGCAAAGCCAAATAAAAACCCAAAATGCAGTGGTTTTTCATCATAAAATTCATGAAAAACGCGCGTGTATTTTTTCTGTTGCGCTAAGCCAGCAAACATACTTAAACTAAAAATTAGGCTAAAAATAAGCTTATGCCGCTTCAATTTTTGGAGTTTTGATTGGTTTATCTTTGGGGGCTTTTCTGCCCAAATAAATGGAACAAATACCACCGGTCATGGGAATCCAATTGGTCTTGATGAAGCCAACTTTTTCATAAATGGATATAAAATTTGGTCCATCTGGAAATGCTTCAACGGATTCAGGCAAATAGGTATACGCTGCTGGATCTTTTGAAATAAGCTTGCCTAAAAGCGGTAAACAGTAATTTGAATAGAACGAATATAATTGCTTCATCGGAAAGCTGCGTGGATTTGAAAATTCCAAAATCACACAATATCCATCCGATTTTAAAACGCGCAACATATCTGTCAGGCCCTTTTCTAAGTTTTCATAATTACGCACACCAAAACTAACGATGATGGCATCGAAACTATTGTCTGAAAAGGGTAGTTTTTCAGAGTCTCCCATCTGTAGGGTGATCTTGTCTTCTAAACCTAGTTTTTTGATTTTCTCTTTCCCGAATGCGAGCATACCGGCAGAGATGTCTACGCCCACAATCTTATCGGGGTTTATTTTGAGTGCTTCGATCGCGAAATCTCCAGTTCCGGTCGCGATGTCAAGTACACTTTTGATGCCTTTGTCTTTCAGTAATTTGATAGCCTTTTTGCGCCAAATAATATCAATTCCACCACTAAGTAAATGATTCAGAAAATCGTATTTAGGGGAAATTGAATTGAACATGTCGGCAACTTGCTCTTTTTTGCCCTTGTTCTGGTTTTTATAAGGTACGACCATAAAGTGTGTTGATTTACCAATTACTAACCGATTCGGGCCGTAATTGTTCAGGCAAAAATACCAATTTTATTTGGTTTAATGGGTGGTCATTTGGAAAATGCCCACGAGTAACCACATTAGCGCAAAGCTAATAAGCATAGAAAAGTTCACTAAAGCCGCTGCGATTCCCGTATCAAAATTTAATTCATCGGCATAAGTAATTAAGGTCATACCAGCGGGAAGGACTAAACAAATGAGGATCATATTACGATATTCAAATGCGAACGGCGTCGTGTAATAGAGTAGGAGACCGATACTTAATCCGAATGCATATCGAAAGGACAATACCTGAAATACTTTTAAATAACTACGTTTAGGTAGTCGGACGCTAAAATAGATACCCATAAGTAATAAAACCATCGGTTTATTTCCTTTGGCAATTGTATCAATAATTTCCGAAGCCAAGACCGGAATCTGAATGTGTCCCATATTCATCGCCAAGCCCAAAAGCATCGCCAGGAGGGGAGGTAAAGAAAATATACGCTTGAGTATGTGTTTGTAGATATTTCCTTTGGGTTTTTCTGCCGACAAATAAGTTCCCATACCATAATTCACCATGAAGTTGATGACCGAATTCCCTAAGTCAAACATGATGGCGTAGGTTAAGCCTGCCCAACCCCAAATTCCTTCAATCAATGGATACGCAAATAGGCCTAAATTCCATCCAGCTGATCCCATAGTCAGAATTCCTCGATATTCACTCGGTTCTTTTTTGAACATCAAAAAACCGATATAAGAAGATACCATCCCGAAACTCATGGCGATTAGTGGGAGCCACATGAGGTCTGCCGACAAATCTATGTGCGTCATTGTTGTAAAAACCAACGCCGGGAAAGTCGTGTGCATGAGAAATTTAGAGACCGATTTGGCGTCATGCGCTTGAATAAATCCCGCACTTTTTAATAGGTAACCAATGGTAATAACGACCAAAGCTGAACCAAAAACGACGTTAGATGAACTCATGACACCGCAGGTTTAGGCAACGAAATACGGAAGGTCGTTCCCTTATTTAACTCGGAAGACTTAATGCTTAATTTTCCTTCATGGTAATTTTCAACGATCCGTTTCGCTAAGGTTAAGCCTAGGCCCCAACCACGTTTTTTGGTACTAAACCCGGGTGAGAATACCTTCGATAAATTGGACGTTGGAATTCCTTTTCCCGTATCGCTAATGTCTATGTAAAGTTGATTATTCTTTCCCTCATGCAAGTAAATCACCATGTCCCCCGTTCCACCCATGGCATCCACCGCATTTTTACAAATGTTTTCAATCACCCATTCAAATAGGTATTTGTTGACATTCGCCTCTTGATTTGGGATTAAGGCCGACTTAATCTCGATGTGGACTTTGGTTGAAATACGGATTTTTAGGTAGCTTATAAAGCTGGTTATAACTTCTTCTAGATCTTCTTTCTTCAAAATTGGCATGGAACCAATGTTTGAAAAACGGGTGGTAATGGTCTCAAGTCGCTGAATATCTTTCGATAACTCAATCACAATTTCCGGATTGATGGTGGGTTCATTCCGAAGAATTTCAACCCAAGCTGTCAGAGATGACAAGGGTGTACCGAGCTGGTGTGCTGTTTCTTTGGCAAGTCCTACCCAAACGCGATTTTGTTCCGCTCGGCGTGAATAGGAGAAAAAGATATAGCCCAAAAACCCAATGATTAAGACAACCAAGAGCTGGGAAAGTGGGTAGTAACGTAATAATTTTAGCAATTTTGAATTGCCGTAATAGATATATTCCTTTTGAAAACCCATGTCCATTTCGATGGGTTTATTATTTTCAGCGATGATCTCTTTGAGTTTGGATTGGAGCAATGTTTGCTTTTCCTCTATAGAAAGCGACTCAGACATCGCAATATTGATGGAATTCAAGTGGCCACTTCCATCTTTCCA
This sequence comes from Spirosoma fluviale, assembly GCA_945883625.1. Taxonomy (GTDB): domain Bacteria; phylum Bacteroidota; class Bacteroidia; order Cytophagales; family Spirosomataceae; genus Aquirufa; species Aquirufa fluvialis_E. The sequence continues at coordinate 26,065 of CAMCXW010000009.1, read as the reverse complement.
AATCACAGGAATCGTATTGTTTTCGTTGATCTTCTTAATGCGCTCAAAGAAAAAATTAATGTCGGCATTCTCATCACTCGTCATCACATACCGAATAGTTTCCGCATATAATTCGATTTGTTGTTTTTCGCGCTCCTCGAGTTTGCTCACTAAACCATCCGTAAAATAAAGGGAGAAGCCGGCCATGAAGACACAAATACCAAAAAACGCGACTTTCAACCAGGTATCCCGATTGTAAAAGGCGAGTGGCAACGAGACTTCTTTAAACATGCGTTCGATTTCGAGTGCGGCTGATTAAGCCATTCGACACAAATTACTCACCGTTTATCCATAAATCAAAAATATTTTTTCTAAGGTACTTTGTATTACATAGTACCTTTTATACATTTGACCCATCAAAAAAATAAATAACCGATGGATATTGAAAATACCAAGGTGCAGATGCGGAAGGGAATATTGGAATTCTGTATTCTGCAAATTATTTCGAGGGGTGAAGTGTATGCGTCTACAATGCTGACTGAATTAACATCCGCTCAAATCATGGTCGTGGAGGGAACCTTATATCCTTTATTAACCCGACTAAAAAATGCGGGATTTCTCGATTACAAATGGGTGGAATCTGTATCAGGTCCGCCACGTAAGTATTACGTTTTGACTGAAAAGGGAACCACCTTTTTAGCTGAGTTACATGGAACTTGGGATGATTTACATACCTCTGTATCCCAAATCATTCATCCGCAAACACCCCAAGCTTAAACTTTTTGGACATGAAAAAGACTTTATCAATAAATATTGCTGGCATTGTTTTCCACATCGAGGAAGACGCTTTCGCAACATTGGATGCCTATTTAAAATCCATCCATGCCTATTTCAAAAATTTCGAAGGAGCCAAAGACATCGTAGACGACATCGAAGCGCGTATCGCAGAAAAATTCTGGAACATCCGGGAAACCGAGAAAACAGAAGCGATAACGCAAGCACATGTGGATGCTTTGATTGCTTCGCTGGGGACGGTTGCCGACTTTAAAGAAATTGAAGGAGAGGACGTGAAGCAGGAGCAGTCACAAAAATCGTCAGCGAATACTGCGGAAAAGAAGATTTTTCGGCGGGATTTAACAAATAAAAAAATAGGAGGTGTCGCTTCGGGGATTGCCAATTATTTTGAAATAGATCCGATTTGGGTTCGATTAATTATGATCGTTGGTTTCTTTGGTCTTTTCCCACTATTACACGCGGCTAATCTTGTTTTCTGGGTCTATGTGGCTTGTTGGATCGCTATTCCTGGTGTAATCACAGTTGAAACAGACAAGTCTTACCGCAAATTTTACCGAGATCCAGAGAACGAGGTCGTTGGCGGTGTGATGGCTGGAATCTCCGCATATACCGGTTGGGATGTAGGTTTATTACGTGTACTTGCGGTAATCTCTTTATTCTTTTTTGGTACGGGTGCTGTGGCTTACATTATCATTATGGCCATAACGCCGAAGGCAAAATCAGTTACCGACAAAATGGCGATGACAGGCGAACCTATTACCCTGGAGAACATTGAAAAAAATATCATAGATACTTTTCAGCCTGATTCCACAGAGGAAAAGCCACTAACTCGTTTATTATTGTTTCCCTTTCGCACCTTAGCAACGATTTTTACAGCACTAAAACCTGTCTTATCGGGCGTACGTTGGTTTGTTCAGTACTTAGTTGGCTTTATCCTATGCGTAATTTGCCTTGCGGCTGCAATAATCTTGGTTGTATCCATTTCAGCAGGTTTTTCTGGTTTTGACCATGGAGAAATAGGCTTGTCATTTGGTGAACTAGTACCTATTTATTTGCTCGCACAAGATTTACCTGCGTGGGCGGTTTATGCAGGATTTTTGGCATTTGTTCCCATGATTGTCGGGATTGGAATTAGTGGGGCTTCTTTATTGGCCAACCGGAAATTAACGAATAAAACGTATTCCTATATTTCCACCACTTTAATCATTGTGGGCTGGATCGGATTGTTTACTGCTTTTAGTTTTGTGGGTCGAAATTTCCAACGAACGGCCTCAGTCAATTTAGTCAAAGATATTCCAACAGATTCCTCGTATGTGTTTAGTTTACACCGGGAATCCCAAGAAAGTGTTTGGGAAAAGATGCTCGGCAATACCCTGGAAATGGATGTATTTTTGGAGCAGTTTTTAGATGATGAAGATTTAAATGATTTTAATCGGGATGGATTTTCGCGTGCCCAAATAACGATGGCTGGTTACGATGGGAAAACAATTCAAGTGATTCAATTTGCCAAATCAAATGGTAGAACCCGTGCCGAAGCTGAAGTAAATGCCAAATCCATTGATTATCATTTCAACCAAAAAGGAGATCAAATCATTTTAGATTCACATTTTGGGTTGAAGCAATTTAAGTTTAGAAATCAGCGCTTACGTGTGAAGATTTTGGTTCCGTATGGCGTCAGCTTTGGCATGACGAAGGAGTTTGCGCTATACATCGAAAATGTGTTAGATAGTGGTTATTTTAATGAAAATGGCACCGACCTATTTGTGGGTTCTAAGTGGACTTTTTCGGCCGACAAAGGGTTAGTTTGTTTGAATCGCGAACCAAATCAATCCAATGAATCTTCCGATTCTAAAGACACGGAGACTGAGGAGGGGGCAACTTCGTCAAACTTCTCCATCTCCAAAACGGTAAATCCATTTACGCAGGTTGAAATTAGTCAAACAGATGGAGCCAAGATTGAGATCAAACAAGCTGCCGAGTATAAAATCTCCATGGAATCTTCGGACCCCGTAGATAATTGGAGCCAACTTGCATCCGTGGACGGTAGCTTATTGCGCTTTAAGTCCTTGCCCAGCAATGTGACTGTGGCGATTGAAACGCCAGATTTACGTAAAGTAGATTTAGGGGGAAATGGTCGCACAGAAATTTCTGGTTTCGATGCGGCAAAAATGGAAGTGATTCTGCACGATTTTCATAGTTTGAAACTAGCAGGTCGTTCGGATGCGCTAGCCGCTTCTACTTACGATCGATCCGAATTAGATGCATCTGGTTTTAAAGTGAAAAATGCGACCGTTTGGATTGATAAAAAAGCCCGGATGGATCTGAATGTATCGGAATCTTTGCGTGGGAAAAAATATGCATCGGCTACTGCGAATAATGCGAATTCCCTCGGGAAGAAAGAAATTTGGACTATTTTAAAGTAACATGCAACCTTTGGGGAAGAAGAAACATCTTGCCAACCGTAAAAAAAACAAATGAAAAAATCGATCTACTTACTGATTGCGGCACTAGGAGTCTCCATCAACCTTTTGGCCTCTGCCGACCTAACCACTAAAAAATATAAAGTTGGCAATTTCAATTCCCTCGAGATTGGCCATGCCTTTGAGGTGCACGTCTTTAAAGGAAGCACCTATTCCATCTCGGCGACCGGTAGCGAAAATGATTTAGAGAACGTTGAAGTTCAGGTGAATGGCTCCACGCTAGAAGTTACGCTAGATGAATCTTATTGGTCAAACTGGAGAAATTGGAGGAACACCAACAAGAAAATTGTGCTAAACATCACCATGCCGCGTTTGATTGATGCGGAATTTGGTGGAGCCGCAAAAGTTACGTTAGAAGGATTTGTAGACGAAGAAGAAATGACGCTTCATGGAAGCGGAGCCGTTAAATTGATGTCAACGAAGCTTGTTGCCGACAAGCTAACGCTTGATTTATCGGGCGCATCAAAAGTAGAAATGAAAGGCCAAGTGTTAAAGTTGTCCATCGATCTTTCTGGCGCAAGTCACCTTGTATTAACCGATATGATTGCGCGCGATGTAGATGTAGCTGCAAGCGGGGCCAGCCATGTGGAATTGAATGTTCAAAAGTCCTTGCGCGTCGAAGCTTCGGGAGCTTCTAAAATTACCTATCTCGGAAATCCTGCTGTTAGTAAGGATTTATCGGGTGCCTCGTTTGTTAGGCGAGCAAATTAAGGATTGCGTTCACCCGCTTCCACGCGAATATCGAGCATATTCTCTTTCGGGGGAATCGGACACGCAAATGTGCTATTGTAGGCACAAAAAGGAAAAAAAGCTTGATTGAAATCAACACGTAGTTGGTTCTCTTTCAAATTTGTTAGGGGTAACTCCAAATACCGACCGCCTCCATAGGTTTCTGTGGGGGCGGTTTTGTCTTTAAATGGGATGAAAAAATCTCCAGAATCGTGCTGGTAGAGTACCAATGAAACCAATTTTCCCTGAATATTAGCTGAAATTTTGCCAAATAAAATCAAGGAATCTAGATTTCCATCCGTCATTTTTAAACCTATTTTTTCTACTTTTTCAGCGCGGACTACATCAAAAAGTATCGACCAGGCTGGATTGAATGAATAATAGTGCAATCCAGAAAACTCATCTTTATTGAGAATTGGGGAGTCTTCTGCCGTTCTCAAATTTTCATCTTTAGCTTTTCGGGATTCAACGCTCGCTAAGGAGTCTATTGTCGATTGTGCGGGAGCTGGTTTGCTCTCGGGAAGACTCACATAGGTGAGAATTACAAGAATTGGAATGAGAATCAAGAACCATCGATTGAATTTCATAGGAATGCGTGTAAATTTGGGTTCGTAAAAATATAAAATTAATCATATGTTTACAGGTATTGTGGAATCAATGGGCGTCTTGGAAAGTAAACAAGCGCATGGAACAAATGTTGATTTTTGGTTTTCTTCTCCCTTCACAGACGAATTGAAAGTTGACCAGTCGGTGGCTCACAACGGCATTTGCCTAACCGTTGTTGAAATTAAATCCCCGCAATACCGCGTAACCGCGATTCAAGAGACCTTACAAAAAACGAATTTGGGCGACTTGGCCGTTGGCCAAAAAGTAAATCTAGAACGTTGCATGCCCGCAAACGGTCGGTTTGATGGACATATCGTGCAGGGACATGTAGATTTGACTGGAATTTGTACGTCGATTAAAACGCTCGACGGATCGTGGGAATACCATTTTCAATATCCCGCCGGCCATGTGACGGTTGAAAAAGGCTCTATTTGTGTGAATGGAACGTCATTGACGGTTGTTGAATCTGGTGTAGATACGTTCTCTGTGGCGATTATTCCATATACGTATGAGCACACGATTTTTCACCAACTGAACGTAGGGGATCGCGTGAATTTAGAATTCGATATTCTCGGAAAGTACATGCAGAAGTTGTTGGCGCGCCAACTAGCTCAATAGACTCTCAATCGCGTCCTCCACTTTTTCAAATCCGAAGCGATTCCAAACCGCATCTTTTTGGGCTTGAATTTCATTAAGTCCTAAATTTCCGATGCTACCCAGGTGTGTGTGATTAAGTTCGCGTGAGCTGCCATTGAATTTTCCGGTCTCGATCATTTTGCCTACTTGCAAATAAGCTTCCCGAAAAGGCATGCCTGCAACGACTAATTTGTTTACCTCTTCGACGGAGAATAATAAGTCATATTTCGAATCTTTTAATAGATCAACTTTGACCTGCATGTTTGAAACCATGTAATGCGTGATTTCTAGGCAATCTTTGATTTCGTCGATGGCTGGCATCAGGATTTCTTTGGTCAATTGGAATTCCCGGTGATACCCAGACGGCAGGTTGCTCATCAGTAATTGCAATTGGTTCGGTGCGGCTTTTAATTTATTCGATTTGCCACGTAGTAATTCCGCGACATCCGGATTCTTTTTATGCGGCATGATCGAACTGCCAGTCGTTAGGGAGCTTGGTAATTCGATAAAGCCAAAGTTTTGGGAGTTGTATAAACAGACATCCATGGCAAGCCGACTCAGCGTCGTTGCGATCTGGCTGATGGCGTTTAGTACATAAAATTCCGTTTTACCACGGGACATTTGGGCATTGACCACGTTCACATGTGGTGCCTCAAAACCTAATAAAACGGTCGTTAACTTCCGGTCTAAGGGAAAGGATGAACCATAACCGGCGCCTGAACCTAATGGATTTTTGTTGGCCAAACGAAAGGCGGCCTCCAACAATTCTACGTCTTCCACCAAGCACTCCGCATATGCGCCAAACCACAATCCAAAAGAAGATGGCATCGCGATTTGTAAATGCGTGTAGCCGGGCAATAAATCGTTTTTATGCGCCTCGCTTTTGGTTACTAAAAGATCAAATAAATCCTCCACCGCGTCAGCAATTTCCATGATTTCAGCCCGCATGAATAATTTCAGGTCAACTAAAACTTGGTCGTTCCGAGAGCGACCCGCGTGAATTTTTTTCCCTAAATCGCCTAGTTTTTGTGTCAGTAAAAATTCGATTTGGGAATGGACATCTTCCATGCCGTCTTCGATGACGAAGGTGCCAGCTTCAATCGTGTCTAAAATATTTTTCAACTCCACACAAAGTGGCTCTAATTCTGCCGAAGGCAATAGGCCCACATGCTCGAGCATGGTAATGTGCGCAAGCGAACCCATGACATCGTAGCGCGCTAGCTGCAAATCGTAAACTGGGTCATTCCCAATCGTGAATTGCTCAATGATTGCGTCCGTTTTTTGATTTTCTTTTTGCCAAAGTTTTGCCACGATCTTCTTAGATTAAGTGTAAAAGTAAATTTTGATAGGTTTGGATTCCTTGTTTCAGCTCCTCCAAATAAATAAATTCATCCGCCGTATGGCTTCTTCCGGAATGCCCTGGTCCGATTTTCACGGATGGAAAACTCATCAAAGCTTGATCCGAAAGGGTAGGAGACCCAAAAGTCGGCATCCCCAAAGCCGCCGCTGCCGCGAGAACCGGATGTCCATCAGGTATTTTACTCGATTGCAAACGAGTACTCCGAGGCGTTAATGTTGCGTGCGTAAAACCGTTTAATGTTTCGAGCACTTGGTCCAATGAATAACATTCATTGACCCGACAGTCTATCGTATAGTGACATACGTCTGGTACCACATTATGTTGTTTTCCTGCATTAATCACCGAAATGGTGCATTTTACGGGTCCGAGTACCTTGGAGACCTCTGGAAATTCAAATGCCTTAATCTTGCTGATATCTTCTAATGCCAAGTAAATCGCATTCACTCCTTCATTCCGCGCCGCATGCCCAGCCACCCCGCGAACTTCCGCGTCTATTACCATCAATCCTTTTTCCGCAATGGCCAGTTGGCAATCCGTCGGTTCCCCCACAATTGCCCACGAAATCTTCGGAAAATCGGCTGAATTTAAAACCGATTCAATTCCGCCACTCCCTGAAATCTCTTCCTCAGCTGTCGCCGCCAAAACGAGGTTAAATGGCAGCTCTCGGTCGAAAAAGGTGCAAAAAACACTAATTAAGCACACTAAACTAGCTCCTGCATCATTGCTCCCGAGCCCGAACATTTTGCCATCCTGGATAGTCGCCGCAAAGGGTTCGTAGGACCAAGAGGCATTTGGCTTTACGGTATCGTGATGGGAATTTAATAAAATGGTAGGCTTGGCTGCGTCGAATAACAAGTTCTTTGCCCACACATTTTGGCCAACGGTATGAAACGGAATATTTCTGGCAGCCAAAAAATCCTGAATAATGGCCGCGGTTCCTTGTTCTTCCCGACTGAAAGACGGGCAGGCAAGTAGTTGGGCCAACAGGCCTTTTGCATCTAGAAATTGTTGTTCCGTATACATTTAGGCTTGAATTATCGTGCCTTTTTCGGGCTGTGAAACAAAATTAGCGTGGCAAAGACGAACGGTTTGAACGCCTTCGTCAATCGCTTTTACTGCATTTTCGAGCTTAGGAATCATACCCGCTGATACTATACCATCTGCTTTTAATTGTGTAAAAATTGCCTGATTAATCTTTGAAATGACTGAATCATCATCATTGGGATCCATTAAAACCCCTTGCTTTTCAAAGCAATACGTGAGCGTCACATCGAAATGTGCGCCCAAGGCAATCGCCAAAGCTTGCGCCATCGTATCTGCATTGGTATTTAATAATTGTCCCGAAACATCAGCTGTGATTGGTGCGAAAACAGGACTCAATCCAGCGGCTAATAATCCAGCTAAACCAGAGGCATTTATATGTTCAATATCCCCCACAAATCCATAATCAATAGGCACAGGATTTCTTTTTTTTGACACCACAAATCCACCATCTGGACCCGCTAAACCAATCGCATTGCAACGCAACGCTTGCAAAGATGCTACGATGGATTTGTTGATCCAGCCCGCGTAAACCATGGTTACAATGCGTAAACTAGCTGCATCCGTCACACGCCGACCATCGATCATCTGACTTTGAATCCCCAAATCAGAGGCCATAGACGTAGCGATTTTTCCACCCCCATGAACCAGTAATTTTGGCTCTTGCATCGAAGCAAAATTCGCTAAAAATGAAGCTAAGGCCTCGGGTGCATCGATGATGTTCCCGCCAATTTTGACAATATGTAAGGCCTGCTTTTTCATTAAAATAAATAGGGGCTTTCGACCCGCATTTGGGACAATAAGATTTCTTTAATGACCGCTTGCGCCGCCCAAAGCCGATTTCCGGCTTGTTGGATTACAATCGAATTCTCCGAATCAATCACCGCATCATCCACGACAACGTTCCGACGAACCGGAAGGCAATGCATGAATTTGGCATTATTTGTTAAATCCATCTTCGCTTTTGTGACCGTCCATGCGGGGTCCGAAGAAAGAATTTTTCCGTAGTCTGAATAGGAAGACCAGTTTTTTGCGTAGATGTAATCAGCGCCCACAAACGCTTCCTGCGGATCGTAGCAGATTTTCGCATTTCCAGCAAATTCAGGAGCTAATTCGTAGCCTTTGGGATGCGCGATTGTGAAGTCGACATGCGCAATATTCATCCATTCCGCAAACGAATTGGGAACACATTGAGGTAATGCTTTCACATGTGGCGCCCAAGTTAAAACTACCTTAGGGCGGTCCACTTGCTTCGTTTCTGTTATGGTAAGTAAGTCGGTGAGCGACTGCAACGGATGCCTCGTGGCTGATTCCAAACTAATAACCGGTTTCCCTGTATATTTAACGAATTGATTAATCACCAAATCGGAATAATCTAATTCACGATCAACTAATCCTGGAAAGCTTCGAACGCCTACGATATCACAGTATTGGCCGATAACGGCAGCGGCTTCCTTCACGTGTTCGGCCTTATCTCCGTTCATGATGACGCCTTCGTTCATCTCTAATTGCCAGCCGTCGGTACCCACATTCATCACCATGACGTCCATCCCCAAATTTTGCGCCGCTTTTTGCGTAGACAAACGTGTCCGTAAACTAGAATTAAAGAATAACAAACCCATGGTTTTATTCTTACCCAGGTGCTTGTCGGCATAAGGAGATTTTTTCATCAACAAAGCTTCGTTGACAAGTTTATCGATATTGTACGCGTCTTTAACGGAAGTAAAATGCTGCATAGAATGTGTGGTCTCAGGACCTTATAGTATTGGCAATTTGGTAAAATTACCATTTTTGATAACTAAATGAAATTTATCGATGGCGTTCCCATGTGAAAACTTCGATTGGTTCTGGGCAATCAATGGATTTTTGCCCCGTCTGTATAAAATTATTTACCCGTAGAACGCGTTGAGAAGCTACATTTTCGCAAGGTGTTTCTGCCCGTAAAATTTGCAAGTCGGCATCCTGAAATGCCCACTTACTCAATGTATCCACCGCCTCAGCTGCATACCCATTTCCTCTAAATTTTTCATCAAGCGCATAGCCAATTTCCGTCGTTCCTGCATTATCAGGCAATCCAGCTAGACCAATTCCCCCGATAGAGCAGGATGAAGCCGTTAGGATTATTTCCCAATTTGTGTACCACATAAAATCCAACGGGAATTTATGGGTCATGGGAAGCCAATAATTGACCATTGCATCATTCATTTCGTTTGCATAAAACTTTTCCAAGGCTATGTTGTTAGGTCTCAAGTTCAATTCCTTTTCAATGGCCTCGCGCCCAAATTGTCGCCACAAACTCAACAGGCTATTGTCTAGCGGGATCAATTGAAGTCGGGAAGATGTTAAAACGAACATAAAGGATACGAATATTGACCTACAAATTTGCTGTTTTGGTCGCAAAATCAAATGTGTTATTAAATGTATGCAGATTTTTGTGACCGAAATTAAATGAAACCGAATTATTGCCAAACAAATAATATTTATGAAATACACTTTAATTCTGATTACCTGTTTAAGTACTGTGTTCACGATGCGTGCACAAATTCCTGGGGGCTTTGGAATGGCACCAGCGAAAAAAGAAGTTGTTATTCCAGGAACAGCGCAAGCCGCTCCGAAAGGATCCGCCAAAATTGTCGGATATCTATTAGACTCCACAGATAAAAAACCTGTTGAATTTGCTTCGGTGGCTTTGATTAATAAAGCTACAGGCCGACCAGTCGATGGAGCGGTAGCAGATCAAGTAGGTAAATTTACAATCAGCAAAGTAGCGGTAGGTGAATACAAATTAGTCGTATCATTCATTGGTTATGACAGTAAAACACTTGCTATTTCAGTAACAGGCAAAAATGACGACCAAGACTTAGGCGTTATTTCAATGGCCTCAAGCACAAAGATGTTAGCCGAAGTTACAGTCGAAGGACAGCGCGCTTTAATCGAGGAGCGTGTCGATCGTACCGTTTATAACGCGGAGAAAGATGTGACAAATCGTGGTGGTGATGCAACGGATGTTTTGAAAAAAGTTCCGATGTTATCCGTGGATTTAGATGGTAACCCATCCTTGCGCGGGTCGACCAATGTGAAGGTTTTGATTAACAACAAGCCTTCGACCATTATGGCATCAAGTCTTTCGGATGCCTTGAGACAAATTCCTGCCGATATGATTAAGACGGTGGAAGTTATTACCTCACCATCCGCACGCTATGATGCGGAAGGTTCTGCAGGTATTATTAACATTGTAACAAAGAAAAACACCTTACAAGGTTTAACCTTGAGCTTAGACACGAGCGCAGGTTTACGAGGTTCAAATTTATCGTTGAACGGAAACTTTAGAAATAAAAACTGGGGTCTTTCATTGGGTGGATTTGGACGTTCGGAATATAATGTGAACGGAAAGTTTGAAAGTACGCAAATCACGGGGCTTAGCGGTGGAATTCAAAACACAAATATTCAGACCGCTGAAACGCGTCGGCAAGGTATATTTGGTAATTACCAACTAGGCGCTGATTGGGATATTAATAAATACAATTCGGTGACTTCGAGTGTTAGGTTTGGTTTACGTAATGGGACTAACTGGCAAGATGGGTTATCTCAGATTCGGAATGCCAAATTATTTAGTTTACGTAACACAAGTTCCTTAGATGAATCAGCTAATGTGGATATCAATGTTGATTATACAAAGACTTTTGCCAAAGCACAAAAAGAATTTTCTGTGTTAACGATGTTTAGTCGGAACAATCGGACAAACGATTTTTATAATCTTATTTTGAATCCAAATTCAACGATGAATGAAATCCTCAATTCCATTAAAAATGAGAATGATTCATACAATCAGGAAGCCACAATTCAATTGGATTACCAAACGCCAATTAACAAAATGTCCATGATTGAATTTGGAGCTAAGGCAATTTCACGTGATGTGACTTCTGATTATGCCTCGTTTGTTGGAGATAGAAACGGAACATATACGCCAGTTAATAATTTAATCTTACCTAGTAACGTATTTGATTACAACCAAAACATTTGGTCAGCATATAGTTCATATACGTTGACAACGAAAAACAAGTGGAGCATAAAAGCGGGAGCTCGTTTTGAGCAAACAAATATTACGGCCAGCTTCTTAAAAAATGAGGGTCAAAATACGGTGATTCCTCCATATGGTGTTTTGGTACCTAGTTTCAATATGTCCAAGACATTCAAGTCGGGTACATGGAGATTTAGTTATAACCGCCGTCTTCAACGCCCAGGTATTCAAAACTTAAATCCAAATATCAATGCAACCAACCCATTGAATATTTCACAAGGAAATCCAAACTTGGAGCCTGAGTTTACGAATAACTACGAAGTTTCGTATAGTAAATTCATCAAGCAGACCTACATTTCTACTTCCTTCTTCATGCGTAACACCACAGGCGCGATTAGTAATATTCGCCAGGTTTATGGAGATACAGTGAAGACCACCGCCATGAACATTGGAAATGAAGATGCTTATGGAATGAATGTCAACATGAACATCAACTTGTCTAATAAATTTATGTTAGGCGGTGGTGGTGATTTGTCATACATGGTTTTGGCGAATAACGTAGCAGATAAAATGTTGTCAGCTCGTAATGAAGGTTTGCAAACAAATTTCCGTGTGTTTGGAAATTACAACATCGGTAACGGATGGGGCGCGCAAATATTCTCTTTCTACCGCGTGAACCAAATCCAATTGCAAGGATCTCAAGGGGGCTTTGGAATTTATAGCTTAGGCTTTAGAAAAGACTTTAAAAATAAGAAAGGAAGTCTTGGATTTGGTGCGGAGAATTTCTTTACACCAAATGGTTTTGTGATTCGTAGCGAGACAAAAACGGCGACAATTAACCAAGAGTCCAAGAATACATTACGTAACATGAACTTTAAAATCAATTTCACATACCGTATCGGAAAGATGACTTTCGGGCCTACAAAAAAGAAGAAGTCGGTGAATAACGATGATACCAAAGGCGAAAGTGGCGGGGATTCAGCACCAGCATCACCGGCACCAATGGGTATGCCTGGAATGCGTGGTACCAGTGGAGGCTTCGGTGGCGGTAGACCACGTTAATTCCACTCAAATGATACAAAAAAAGGAGGCTAGTGATAGCTTCCTTTTTTTATTTCTGTCTTTCGATTGTGTAGGATAATAAATCACCGAGCGAATCTCGGTAGTTTGAAGCGGGAAACTGCGCCAGTAATTCTCTAGCCTCTTGTGCAAATTCAAGCATTTTAGCGGTCGCATACGCCAGCCCGCCTGTTGATTTAACAAATGCAATTACCTCACGTACTTTCTTTGGATTTTCAGAATCATTTTTAATGGTATTGATAATGAATTTTCGCGTTGATCTATCCGTGTTTTGTAATGCATAAATCAGTGGCAAGGTCATTTTCTTTTCTTTGATATCTATGCCTAAAGGTTTCCCTATCTCCGCATCCCCATAATCAAACAAGTCATCTTTGATTTGAAATGCAATGCCTACTTTCTCACCAAAATTAGACGCCAAAGCCACATATTTTTCATCCGCATCCGTCGATTGTACACCTACTGCACAACACGCTGAAATAAGCGTCGCTGTCTTTTTTCGGATGATGTCAAAGTAAACGTCTTCTGTGATGTCCAGCTTTCGCGCTTTCTCAATTTGCAATAATTCACCCTCTGCCATTTCACGCACTGCGGTCGAAACGGAGGTCAATAAATCAAAATCTTTGTGATCTACAGAAAGTAAAAGCCCTTTTGAAAGTAGGTAGTCACCCACCAAAACCGCTATTTTATTTTTCCAAATCGCATTGATGGAGAAAAAGCCCCGTCGGTAATCCGATTCATCCACGACATCGTCGTGCACTAAAGTTGCTGTATGTAATAATTCGATTAGCGCTGCTCCGCGATGGGTTTTTTCATTGATTTTGCCTACGGTTCCTGCCATCAAAAACACGAACATTGGGCGCATCTGCTTGCCCTTACGTTGCACGATGTAATTCATGATCGTATCGAGCAACATGACTTTGGTCTTCATGAACTGCCGAAACTTACCTTCAAATGCCTTCATGGGTTCCGCAATGGGCGCCTGAATGGAGGAGATGGAATAGGGCATATTTTCGGGGAAGAGCCTAGTAGGCAGCGTTATAATTTGTGTAAATTTAACCACTTATTGGAATAAATTGTTTCCGCTCCGCTAAATAAACTAAAATATATGAGCAAGATATTAGTCCTCGCTGGAGGGTCCGTTAAAGGTGCTTTTCAGGCCGGTGCAATCAAAGCTTTGGCCGAGCAAGGTTTTCAACCGGATGCGATTTATGGGATTTCGGCGGGGAGTTTAAATGCAGCATATTTGGTGAATCGGATAGGCCAACAAGCCTTAGTAACGGGACATGTTTCTTTCGCCCAAGCGGCAGGTGATTTATGGGATTTTTGGGAGACGCGCATAACGAGCCCGGACAGTTTATCCAAACCCTTGTCTATTTTCGAATTAGGTTGGTCCGCACTTCAGAAAAAATTCAAAGGTTTAGTATCAACGCAGCCTTTACGAACGTTATTGGAAGAAGAGTTGAGCCCACGTAATTTGAATGCCAGTCCCGTCGCACTGAAAATTGGCGCCGTGAATGTCATCGATGGCGGCATGCATTATGTGGATCCAAGTGAGGAGGCATTTTTTGATTATTTAATGGCCTCATCTGCCATACCCATTTTGATGCCAGTCGTCCAAATCAACGGCGAAGCCCGACGAAGTTTTTTAGACGGTGGCTTACGCGATGTGACACCTATTCGGAAAGCGCTCGAAGATGGCGCTACGGAGATTGTCTGCGTAAGTTGTCACCCCGAAACCATCGAAGGTGGCATGTTTGATACCGGTGATTTACTGGCCCTCGTTGACCGTGTCATGGACATCGCCGTCAATGAGATTCTTAACGCTGATTTACGCGAAACTTTATTAATCAATAGTACGCTGCCGTTGGATGGATCACCTGCTTTGGCCGGTACGTTTGCCGGTTTCAAGCGCGTAAAAATTCAGAACATTCGGCCCATACAGCCGTTGACTGTTGACATGCAGCATTTCACCCAACGAGACATTCGGCGGATGCTGGAGGTAGGTTACGCCGTGGTGAAAAGTCAGGCATAAAAAAAGCCCGATCTACGACCGGGCTATTATGGTGAATTATACCACCATAATATCTTTTTCTTTGTCCGAAAATATGTGGTCAATTTTTGAGATAAACCCGTCGGTGATTTTTTGAATCTTATCTTCACCCGCCTTAATCGCATCTTCCGATACGCCATCAGCTTTTAATTTTTTGATACTATTATTGCCATCTTGGCGTGCATTTCGAATGTTGATTTTCGCAACCTCAATTTCCTGCTTGACACGTTTCACTAAATCACGGCGACGATCTTCTGTTAAGGGAGGAATCGATAAGCGAATCGTTTCGCCATCATTCATTGGATTTAAACCCAAGTTTGAGTTACGAATGGCCTTTTCAATTTCACCAAAAATTCCCTTTTCAAATGGTTTGATAGCGATTGTTCGCGCATCAGGCGTTGTGATGGATGCCGCACCTGTAATAGGTGTCGCCATGCCATAATAGTCGATCATCAATCCGTCTAGCATCGAGGTGCTCGCTTTTCCCGCTCTAATTTTAGATAACTCAATGTTCAAGTGCTTGATCGCACCCTCCATAGTCTCTTGGGTAGCTTCAATAAAAAAATCTAATTCTTCCATGTCGTATTAACTAATTAACGTTCCTACATCCGCTCCAGACACTAATTCGGCCAAATTGCCCGATTTATTCATGTCAAAAACAATGATCGGTAAATTATTTTCTTGGCATAATGTAAATGCCGTCGTATCCATAATTTTTAAGCCTTTTTGGATTGCATCCGAAAAGCTTAATTGCGTAAACCGAGTTGCAGTAGGATCTTTTTCAGGATCAGCTGTGTACACACCATCCACGCGCGTTCCTTTTAATACGACATCCGCCTCAATCTCAATTGCCCGCAAGGATGCTGTCGAATCTGTCGTGAAATATGGGTTTCCTGTTCCTGCTCCAAAGATCACAATACGACCCTTTTCGAGGTGACGGATGGCGCGCCGACGAATAAATGGCTCGCATACCGCTTCCACTTTTAGGGCCGTCATCATCCGCGTATATAATCCTTGTTTTTCTAGGGAGGCTTGTACGGCCATGCCGTTAATGACGGTTGCCAACATCCCCATGTAATCTCCTTGCACGCGATCAATGCCTGCTTTCGCAGCACTGGCGCCACGGAAAATATTTCCACCACCAATTACAATCGCTACTTCGACTCCTAAATCATGTACTTTTTTGATTTCTGCAGCGTATTGACCTAAAATAACGGGGTCAATCACCTCATCTTTCGTCGATAATGACTCGCCTGAAAGTTTCAAGAGAATACGTTTGTATTTAGGTTCTTTCATGAAAAAAGGTTGTTTGGTGTGATTTACGCGGTGCAAATTTAGAAAAATTATCGGCTATTTGATAAAATTTTCCGTCTGATCTTTTGCTGCTGCTAATTTCCACCACGGTAAATACGGTTGGTCATGATGTTCGTAATGATAACCAAAGAAATAACACGATATAAACGCCCACACATGGTTCCGCGACTGACTGCGCGACTGCGTCTTATTCCCCGGTGTATGCTCCCCACGATGTGGTAAATACGTACCAAATATAAACAGCTGTAGCGTACTCAAGATCGCAGGTAACTCCCAAAATAAAATCAAATTCCACATCGGAATCCATAGTTTTAAAATATTATACGTCACAGCCATCGCGAGGACTTGTTGCCAAGTCACATACTGCCACATAAACTTAAACCACCACACAAAAAAATTACCCTGATGCACATCCGGGTCACCCACAGTATTCACATGGGCATGATGCTCATGGTGTTTCTTGCGCAAAACCGTGTAATTATTGAAGGCAAATAAAATCGTGCAGAACCGACCAATCGCATTATTTAGGTATGGATATTCCACGCTAACTACCCCGTGAATTGAGTCGTGGGAGGTGATAAATAAACCAGTATATAAATGCGTTTGAATTAGGATGCCTATGTAGGTCCATGGGCTGGCGAGGTCGAAAGGCCGACTTAGCATAAATATGAGGTGCGCGAACCACAAGGTCACCAACAAAATGCCCCAACATATTCCCTTGAATTTATTTAAATTGCCCATGTTAAATCAATGACTACAAAATTAATACAATTAAAGATGAAAATTGTTTCCATTTTTATATTCATTCTTTCACTTTCCTCTGCCACTTACGCTCAAAAGACTTTTTGTAATCCCATGAATTTGGATTACGGGTTTACGCCTATTCCTAATTTTTCAGAGCAAGGACGCCATCGTGCGGGCCGGTAATTAAGTCGGAGTAAGAATTTCTACCCCAACTGAACACGCCAAACAGCGTTTTTTTGCGCAGTAATTTTTATGCCATTGTAGCGCGGCTTGCGAGTCGCCGGCATGGCGTAAGTGACAACCTAGGTCCGTGAATTTCCGCGTAATCACATTGTTTTCAGCCTTGAGTTCACTGAGCCAGCGCCGCGCTTTTTCTGCGTACGTGGGGGTATTCTTACTCGTAGAATAGGCAAAAAGCAATGGAATGAGGGTATTCATGCAAATGGATTCGAAGGCACCTTGGCCTAGACGTGTTAGATGGGTGCTACTTTTTTTACCGAAATGTGTGTGGGTCGACCAGTAGTCAATCGTGGGAATTTCGAAGAGCTGGCGCACCGTTTTCAAATCCTGCATTTCGAGTAGGAGGGAAATTAATGAACAGTTGGATCGTACCACCTCCGCAAATTGCGCGAGTCTGATACTCGGAAAATTCGATGGTCGAAGGCGCAATAATTTCCAGTCGGTGATGTGCAAGTAGTTCGCTTGCCACCCATGCTTCTTTTTCAAATGAATGTATTCCCTTCGCAATTCCCATTGGTAGGCATCGTGGACTGGCTCTTCCAACAAACCTGCTAAACCAAACAGCGCTGCCTCGACGGCATATGGTCGATCGCGGTAACGCAAGATGAGTTTGAGTGGACAATTTTGCGCGAGGCGCAGCATCGGTTCCGCATTGAGGGAAAAGCCAAAGGACTTTGCGAGTGACTGGTAACATGTTTCCTCCCAATCGTAGCCGGTGGCTTGCAACAAAGTCGTGATATGTGCCTGTTTTTCGAGGAGGCGCTCCTCGAGGCAACGGTCGAGCATTTCTAGTTTGATTGTGTGCGCGATGCTCGGGAAAAATGAGGCGCATGCTAGTTCATCTGATGTCGTTATTTGGATTGGGGCTTGGGGAACCCAGGCCGACAAGCAGAAGGTTGGGATTTGTTGTTCGTTCACATAGCTGATGTCTCGGTCATGTTCCCAGACGACGTGCAAAATGACATTTTCATAACTCTGGTCGGTGTGGTGCCCATGCGCATTCCAGTCGGACGCGCGCACATGCAACTCTACTGCACCTACCCACAGCAGGTCGTTAATCCTAATTTTGGCTTGTTGGAAATCCGCCCCCGCATGCCTATTCTCGATCCCGGGATGCAAAATATGGACCTTCTCCCCGTTCGTTAGGGACAGGGATTTTCTAGAAAATTTCTGATTTTTCCAGAGGTAGGCCATGGTGAGCTCGTTCATCGTTTGTGTTTGGATGAACGAATGTACGGGCTCTTTTAATCAGGTTTTTGGTAAACGTATAAACGCAAAAAGTTTATCAGTTTTTTGATTTATTGACCAAATAAATTCCGGCTAATAAGACGAACATGGAAACGACTTGCAGTAGGTAAATCGCTTCGCCATCCACGAAACCCCAACCCAAAGCGACGATGGGAATCATGTAGGTGACGGAGCTAGCGATGATGGCGCTGGTCCATTTGATGATTTGGTTGAAGGCCAACATCCCTATGGCGGATCCGAAGAGACCTAATGCTATGGCCGAAATGAACGACCACAGATGTTCTTCGTCAAGTGGTAGGCTGAAGAAACCCGTATAGATTAAAACAATTAGTGCCAGGGGACCGATCACCATAAAAATTCCAGCGGTGGAAGTCAAGGGGTGCATATCGCTCAATCGAGTTTTGACGAGGTGCATGTTGATGCCGTACAATAAAGTCGCCAAAACGACCCAAAGGCCATGAATATTAAAATCAATATTAATACCTTGGCCGGCAAAAAGCAGTCCGAGGCAACCCGCCAGACCCACTAAAATCCCAGTCATTTGCTTCCAAATAAAAGGTTGGGCGAAAAATGCGATGCCGATAAAAAGTGTAAAAAGAGGAGTGAATGCATTGAGCATACCCGATAATGCACTGGAAAGGTGTTGGCCTGCAATCGCAAATAACATGGCGGGAATGAGGTTGCCTGTTAGTCCTGTCAGTAAAAATGAGCTTATATGTTTTTTCTCCATGTATTTGAAACGCTTCAAAAAAATGGGAATAAAGAAGAGGCTGGCGGCGCAGATGCGCAGTGCGCCAACTTGCAGTGCCGAATAATGAATGAGTGATTTTTTTACCAGGATAAATGAACTTCCCCAAATCAATGCCAAACCCAATATAGCTAGGAAAATAACGAGTGTTGATTTTTTATTCTCCGGCATAATGCATGGCAATTTCGTGTAGTGTTTCTTTAATTTCTTCGAGTGAGTAACTGGTAACGAGTTTGGTTCGGAAAGGTTTGAAATGGTCCATGCCGCGGAAGTAATTGGAATAGTGGCGGCGCATTTCGACGATGCCGCCATGGTTGCCTTTCCAACGGATCGAAAAATCGAGGTGGGATTCGCAAACGGAGATGCGTTCTTCTAAACTAGGTGGAGCTAAAAACTCACCTGTGGCCAAGTAATGTTTGATTTCGTTGAAAATCCAAGGATATCCGATGGATGCCCGACCGATCATGATGCCGTCCACGCCGTATTTGTCCCGGTATTCAAGGGCTTTTTGGGGTGAATCGATATCGCCATTGCCGAAAATCGGAATTTTGATCCGAGGATTCTCTTTGACTTTAGAGATTAAAGTCCAGTCGGCCTCACCCTTATACATCTGCACGCGGGTCCGACCGTGAATGGTTAATGCTTGAATGCCGATGTCCTGTAAACGTTCCGCAATTTCTTCAATGTTTTTGGTGGAGTCGTCCCAACCGAGGCGCGTTTTCACGGTCACGGGTAGGTGGGTGGCTTTTACGACAGCCTGGGTCATCGCGACCATTTTTGGAATATCTTGTAGGAGTGCGGCTCCGGCACCGCGGCAGGCGACTTGCTTGACGGGGCAACCGTAATTAATGTCGATTAAATCGGGGCTAGCTTTGGTGGCAATTTCGGTACAGGAGGCCATCGTCTCGATGGAACTGCCAAATAACTGGATGCCGATCGGTCTTTCGTATTCGAAAATATCTAATTTTTGGACGCTTTTTGCGGCGTCGCGAATGAGGCCTTCCGAAGAAATAAATTCGGTATACATCAAATCTGCCCCATTTGCTTTACATACCGCACGGAATGGAGGATCTGAGACGTCCTCCATGGGAGCAAGAAGTAAAGGAAATGAGCCAAGCTCGATGTTGCCGATTTTTACCATGCTGTTTAAAAATTGTTTAAATTTACGACCATTATGCAAGAAAACCAGTATACAGGGCCAACTCGTTGGTTGGGCCTCGCTTCGAACCTCTTAAGTCTCTTCGGTTTTTTCCTCTTGGGAAGCTTTTTGGGACAGTTTTTTGGATTACTTGCGGTGGTCGCAATTTTAGAATTGCCTACGACCGATGTGAACCAATTTCAGAAATTATTGATTGACTTTGTGGCGCATCCGCAGAAATATGCGAATGCCTTTCATGGTATGATGGCCTTGCAATGGTTTTCGGCCTTATTTACATTTGTTTTGGGTCCATGGGCTTACATGTCGTTTGTGGAGAAGCGTTCGATTTTGGATTTGAATCAGGGTGAAATACCGCGATTCCAAATATTCATTTGGGCGATTTTGACGGTATTGGTATCGATGCCTTTTATGGAATACGTCATTCAGTGGAATGAAAATATAGTCTTGCCTGCGGGATTTGAGGGGGTAGAGCAGTGGATGAAATCCTCAGAAGGAAATTTAGCGGAACTCACAAAATTTTTATTGAATTTCCAGTCGGATATGGACTTCGCCATGGCTATTGCGGTGATTGCGGGTATCGCGGCATTGGGGGAGGAAATCTTTTTTAGAGGGGTGTTGCAGTCGATTTTTGTTCGGTATTTGGGCAATAAACACGTTGCGATCTGGTTGGCCGCTGCGATCTTCAGCTTCATTCATTTCCAGTTTTATGGATTTTTCCCACGTATGTTTTTAGGTGCGTTTTTTGGGTATTTATATGTGTGGTATGGTAGTATTTGGGTGCCTATTTTGGCACACTTCTTTAATAATGCGTGGACGCTGACGATGCATTATATGTACCAACAAAAAAGTATTTCGATCAACCCGGAGCAATTAGTTTCGGAAATTCCGTGGTGGTCGGCTGCATTTTCAGTTCTATTAATGGGTTTTTATTTGCGTAGATTGTATTTGTTACGAACGGACGCATCATGAAAGATTGGGTAAAAATTGCGGAATCGCGCACGGGGATTGATTTGGAGATGGATAAGGCGCTCTTATGGGAGCAGGCGGAGATTCGCGCCGTGGTATTGAACCAGAAAGTGAGTGCCTATGATTTAGGGAATTGGGAATTATATGTACACGTGGACGATGCGTCGGAAGCGCGAACTTTAGTCTTGAAATAATATGGGAATACGTCAAATGTCAAATTTAAAACAACGGATTATCGCCGCGCTGATTGGCGTCCCGATTTTGTTGTTTTGCATTCTTTATTCTGACTATACTTTTTTGGGTCTCTTTTTGATTGTTGGGGCACTAGCTCAATTAGAATTTTATAAGTTGGTGGGCAGCATGGGCGATAATCTACCCCTAACATTTTACGGAACTTTTTGCGGGGTTGTGTTGCATTTATTGACCTTCTTTATTGAAAAGGGGGATGTGGCGTATCAAAATTACTACATACTTTCACCCTTATTGACGCTGATTTTTTTCATCAAATTATATAAGTCCAAAGATGAGAAACCCTTCAAAAACATTGCATATACGTTTTTAGGCATTATTTACGTCGCACTACCCTTTGCATTACTGACCGTTTTAGCTTTTATCCAATCTGAAATATATGATCCCAATATAGTCTTGGGCTGTTTGTTTTTGTTGTGGGCGAGTGACTCGGGTGCTTATTTTGCGGGGACGAAGTTTGGTAAGACGAAATTATTTGAGCGTGTTTCGCCGAAGAAATCCTGGGAGGGAAGTATTGGTGGTTTGTTGACGGCGATGGTGGTGGCTACGATTTTAGGCAATTATTTTACGAATTACACAACTTTTCAGTGGTATGCGATTGGGATTATCATTGTGGTGGCGGGAACGTATGGGGATTTGGTGGAGTCGTTGTTTAAGCGGAGTATTAATATCAAGGACTCGGCGGATACGATTCCGGGTCATGGTGGATTTCTGGATCGTTTTGATGGATTGTTACTTTCTATCCCTTTTATCATAACATTTCTAAAATTAGTTCGTTAATAATTTTAATGTTTCGTCAATCGTAAATTGATTTATCTTGCAGGATGTTTAGTCGGTGTATACTTTGTCTTCTTATCTTCGTCTCTTTCTCGAGTCGTTTGTTTGCCCAGGGGCAGGACAAAACCGTATTATTTAATGCGCGCATAATTTCATCTAACAATTCTGAATATTTGCCTCTAGCTTACGTGTATAACCCAGCGGCTGGTCGGGGCGCATTAAGTGACAATTTCGGGCAAGTGGACCTATTAGTTTTTCCGGGGGATAGCTTGGTGTTTACTTATATTGGCTATAAACCACAGTATTATGTGATTCCGCGGAAGACGGATGTGGTGCATCAGGCGATCATTGAGATGCAGGAGGACAATAAGATGTTATCGGAAGTGAAGGTTTTTTTACATGCCAATGAAGAGGATTTTAAGAAGGCTTTCTTAAACATGAAAGTGCGTGATGAGCGCCAAAAGCGGATATTGGCCGATAATTTAGAGCAGTCGAAGTTGAATGTTTTTGCGTTGCAGGCGGGGATGGGGGCGAGTGCCAACTTCCGGAATTTCTCGGATATGATGGTTTCTTCACAGGCGAATCGAACATTTTTTGCGAGTCCGATGCTCGCCTTAACGAATCCATTTGCGTGGATGAGTTTTATTCAGTCGGTGAAAAAGGGAGATCTCAAGCGGAAGGATTGGAAGCCGGCATTTGAGATTCAACCGAAGCAGGTAGTGTCCCCGACGCAGTTCATGCGGGATTTGAATCGGAAGTAATAGGGGCAGGCAGTTTATCAGTTTTCTGCGGTTTTATTTGTGCAAAAGCCTGTTTTTGGGCTAATTTCTTTGTTTTTTATCAGTTTTTCAGACCAATCTCAACTGTATTGTAAATACCTTTGTGCGGTAACGCTGCCGGGGTCGCAGACCCCGGCAGCGTTTACCCCAAATGCTTCGAAATCCATTCCGTGGGTGTCATCTGATGCACCGCCCGAAAAGCAGTATAAAACGATGATTTATTTTTAAACCCTGATTGAAAAGCTATGCCCTCAATCGACATTTGAAAATGGGCATTTTCTTGCAAAAGATTCACGGCATACGCGACGCGTAGTTTATTTCGATACTCGGGGAAGCTTTTTTCTAATTGCTTATTGAAACTTGTGGATACGCGCAAGTGTGGAATGTTCAATTCACGCGACACATCATGAATGGAAAAGTTAGGATTTAAATATGGTTTCTTCATTTCCATATACTGTATGATGCGATCTAGATCTGCCGACTTTTCAGGCTTTGCAGAAAGACCATCTGAAGATACACGAGTGATCGTGTACCAGATTTCTTTGAGCTTTTCCAGAATCGAACTAGATGACCCGGGACCATATAACCAGGATGGGAAAAGAAAAAATGAAAGAGGCAACAATAGCGTAGATAAATACATGATATCTGAGCTGATGGTAGAGTCCTGAAATGATAGATCAAATGAATGAGGTGATTTTAACGTTGCAAAAAGAATTTGCAGAAGTACGGGTGACATCATTAAAAGTATAATCCACACGACCCGTACGATTATCTTTGAAACTTTTGACCTAATCGAATTCTTTTTTTTCTGTTGGCGTAAATAGATAAAGGAATAGCCAATGAATGCCCAGTTATGTAGTGGAGCGATAATCATCTGAATATCATAATTAAAAAACTTTGTTCCACCGGGTAAATTTATATCTGCATGGTTATTATGCTGCATCAATTTGGCAAATTCAACTTTTGTCTCAAAGTCCAGCAAGTAGTAAGAAAATGTATTGATCAAAATTATACCACATGGAATCAAGTATAACCAAAACCATTTTTCGAAAACTAATTTACCTTGAATCAGACTTTTAAAGTATAAGAAGAGTAATGGTCCGATCAAGATAATCACTGGATCAAAATGGACAAGTAATACGGCCAATACACGACTCTCAATGGGCTGATTTAATAATAACACCATGATATGGCGCATATTTGCCAATAAAATCAAGCTGACCAGGTAAATGATTGCCTTATTTTGACGCCATTGGTAAACCCAAAGCAACAAACAGATGATTAAATTTAAATACACAGATGTCAATACCATTTGCGGATATAGTTTATTTTGAGTGTTTGGGGTTTATGTTAAAAGCAAACAAGTGGATTTCATTCGTCAAAATTTATAGGTTATTAGCAATCCAATCCGTGGGTGTCATCTGATGCACCGACCGAAATGCGGCATAAAAAGATGATTTATTCTTAAAACCACATTGAGCGGCTATACCTTCTATCGACATGTGAAAATGCTTATTTTCTTTAAATAATTGAATGGCATTTTCCACACGTTTCCGATTCCGGTATTCTGGGAATGAAATATTTAACTCCTTGTTGAAACAGCTCGAAACACGCAGATGCGGAATATTTAATTGACTTGATACTGTATGTAACGAAAATGATGGATTTAGGTAAGGCTTTTGTTTATCTATGTAGTCAATGATACGGTCCTTTTCCGTAGACATGGCAAATTTGATGTTAAGGTCCTCGTTTTTCGGCCTTATCATACAATCAACTGCATCTTTCAATTGCAGATGCAAGGCTGTGTTTGGATTTACTCCATAAATTAATTGAGGAAAAAATAGAAAACTGATGGGTGTGATGAGTGTAAATAAATACAGATGGTCTGTATTTATATTTTCAGGAATATTGAATTTAAAGTCAAACCCATCCTGAGATACGTAGGAAGCATAAACCAAAAACAGCACGATCGGTAAAATCGAGACGAGTAGAATTGAAATGATGGAGTATAAGATTTTCACACGTTTTAGATTGAATTTATTGGCTTTATTCTCCTTGAATAAATAATACAAAGCGTAAATCAAGTGCGCTGCATTATAGGCAGCAATCATTCTAGTTTGAATTTTAAAACTAAAAAATAACGTGTGCTTCACAGGTACATCTCGGATGTATACATGATTATTGATGGCCATAATTGTATTGAGTTTCTCATCAAACGATATGTGATAATAAGGCCAAAGATTAATTATAATCAATACACCTGGAATAACGCACATCAACATAAACTTGAAATCAATGTAGAATTTCTTCTCGACCAAACTTTTAAAATAATATAAGGTAATTGGTCCCAATAGTGCCCCTAGCGGATCTAATACAAATATCAATTTTGTCAAAACCTCGATATTCGACTCCGTATTGAGTAAAAAACCCGCGATTTGTCTGACATTAAAAATGATTAAGCCTAGGCATAAATATATAATAGACTTATTCTCCCTCCATTGGAAATTCAACAGAAGTAAACACAAAAGTATGTTGATGTAGATAGAAGTAAATATCATTATTGATCAAACAAGGTTTGAAATCGAAGGTATGGAAATAATTAAAATCAAACTAGCAAGAAATATACATGTAGTTTGAAAATAATTATTTCTAAACCAATTACCTTAAGAGTTATTCATCGAGGCCTAGTTAAGTAGCCATTTTTGTACCGACTTTAAAATTTAGTCCAGACAAAAATGATACTCATGAAGCTTATCATCCCACGTTTTTTGCTCATCGCTACAGCCCTGTTTCTGGTTCACGTAGCTTACGCCCAACAATTCAAACTCTCCCAAGGAGTGGCCATCACGCAGTTTCAATATCAAAACGATCAGGGAAAATTGATCGACGGTCTGAAGTCTGGCTCGGGCTTAGCATTCCAACTCGCCTTTCACAAGGCCAGTTTAGTGGACACCACCAAACAGAAACTCGAGCAAACGCCCTTTGCGATTTATTTGAGTCAAAACTCGAAAGTGGCGACGTTGCTTAGTCTCATCAACTACGATTTAGGCCTTCAGTTTAACCA
>CAMCXW010000008.1 GCA_945883625.1 Spirosoma fluviale | reverse complement strand
CAATGAAACAAAAAATATGCAACCCATCTAATGATTAAAATGGAGAAACAATAGATAAATTATTATCAGTTATTTTATCTGGTAACAACTCAGTCTACTTTCAAAATTAATTTTTTATCGTAATAATCCAACGATTGTTGTTGATTTGTAAAATATCAGAAAGACTTACTGCGTTAGAAATAAATTTAATAAAATAATTTATTCGCTCGGGTGAATTAGTCGGCACCAATGTTAACCAAAATCAACCAACAATAAATCTTTATAAAGCGATGTTTTAAAGGAACGTAAATTGCCAAACTGACTGTTTGAGCTACATCTTGATGTTTGACCGGATTCAATCCCAAAATTATTTCCGTGGTTAGCGCATCTAAATTTATTGTTCTGAAAACTCCACTGATTTTTTGTTCCTAAATGTGGGCAACAATTATCAAAAGCAACCAAAATGGTATCACTTTTCCTTAATAATAATACCCCATTTTCTAAATCATTTACAAAATTTATAGCTGTCAATAACTTAGAATAACTCGCATGCTTCAAATGGAAATAGCCCTTATTTTGATCTATCATAAACCCTACGGTCCCAATTAACTTTAATCGGTCTAAATATTCTTTTTCTTCCTGGGGGATAACGACAGTTGCTTCATTTTTAGAACTTGAACACGATTCAGACATTGCTGCTCCTACAATAGAAAGTATTAAAGCGGGACAGGTTTTTAATGTAAATTCTCTTCTTTTCATGTATCAAAATCTGACCATTACATCAGTTTTTATGCATTTTAAATTTAATAATATTATATTTGTCTTGCTTTATTTCATATGCAAAATACAGAAAATATAGACTTAGTGGCCCAATTTCGGCAGGAAAACGTTGATTTTTCTAAAATCGAACGAGCTAGGGCATCAAGAACTCTTGTCACTGCGGGCCTTGAGCCCTATGCGGGCACTTGGGGGACTTCACAAAAGAAACATCTATTAAATCGTGTTTTAACTGGTTATGCAAACAGGCACCTATTAGACCTTAATAACCTTACACTACAAAAGTCTTTAGACTTAATTTTTACTCCTGAAAAACAACCCAGTCTTCCAGTTAATGACTATGATCATGAAATCACGAAGGAAGAAACTGAAAAACAAGGGCACTTATACATACCTCCTGGGAAAGAATATGTATTTGCTCCTGAACCGAATAACGGTTCACCATGGCCTAGACACCAGTCTTTTGACGCTTGGTTGTATAAAAATATGATCATGCAAAGTACTTCAGTACACTGGCGCATGGTGTTTTTCTTACATAATTTATTAGCAGCCGGAAAAGGTAGTGTTAAAATGTTCTACCAACATTATATGACCATTTTTAATAGCTGCTTTGAAACTTACAAATCCACTATTTACAAAATAACATTAGATCCAACGATGTTGGACTATCTAAACCTTCAAAATAGCTTAAAAAGTGCTCCTGATGAAAATTATGCGCGCGAGTTACAAGAATTATTTACGGTAGGTAAAGGTCCTAATTCAAAATTTACGGAGAAAGATGTTAGTGAAATGGCTCGATGCTTGGTGGGTTGGCAATTTGATTGGGATAGTAAATCAAACAAAACAGGTCCTATTACCAACGTATTTTCTGATTTTAACCATGATGATCAGGATAAACAATTCTCTGCTTTTTATGGAAATCGTGTAATTAGGGGTCGAAAAGGCCCTGATGGCATGAAAGAATTAGATGATGTAATTGACATGATTTTCAGCGTCAAAGAATGTGAATTGTATCTATGTAGAAGGCTTTATCAGTTTTTCTGTTATCCAATCATTAATGATACGGTAGAAAAAAATGTCATCGCACCGATGGCCGATTTGTTGCGTAAAAATAATTTTGAACTTATGGTTCCGCTTCGAGCGCTTTTGGGAAGTGCTCATTTTTACGATACTTCGTTTTACAATTCATTGGTCAAATCTCCCTTAGAATTCATGTTCGGTTTTTACAAGGAATTTGATATGTATTTGGTGAATACAGATGGAGGGGATATTCCAAAACGATACTCAGATCCATTGACAGCCAATTTTTATAAATACAGTAAATTGCAGTGGGAAATGAGCAATATGGGCTTGAATTATACAGAGCCTCCTAGCGTATCTGGGTGGCCTGCTTATTACCAAGTACCCGTATACGATTTATTCTGGATTAATTCTGATACGATTGCAAAGAGGTCCAACATAGGAAACAGTATCGGCAAATGGGGTGCTTGGGTTGGGTCAGGCGATGTCAAAGGAAATGTTCACAATCAAATAGATAAAATTAAATTCATCAATACGTTAAAATCTCCAGAGAATATTGATCTGGTAATTGATGAAACAGTAGAAAGAGTGATGGCTGTTCCAATTAGTGCTAAGGCGAAGGAACGTATTAAATTAAGTGTTTTGGGTGGTAATGCGCCATCTTATTATACGCAATTGTATCAGGCTTATAAGCAAAATCCAACTGAGGCGAATAGGTTAACTTTAAATAATCGGTTAGAAAATTTGTTTGGGGCATTATTCCAAATGGGAGAAATTCACTTGTTTTAAAATGGATAGAAGAAAATTCATACATCAAATGACACATGCGGCAGCCCTGCCTGCATTGTTTTCTTCATTTCCATTTGAATCGTTGGGAATAGGATCTGAATCCGAATTATCACAAACGATTGCCGAAGGAAATATCCTGGTAATTATTGTTTTGAATGGTGGAAATGATGGGCTAAATACGGTAGTCCCATTGAATATGTTGTCGAAGCTAAATCGTATTCGCTCGACAGTCATGTTACCAGATAATAAAATATTACCACTAGAAGGAACAGAATTAGGATTTCATCCCTCTCTTAAAGGATTTCAATCCTTGTTTAAAGAGAATCGCTTGAAAATTGTTCAAGCCGTCGCATATCCTGAGCCAAGTTATTCGCATTTTAGATCAATGGATATTTGGGATTCAGCTTCCGATTCGTATAAATACGAAAATAGCGGTTGGGCCGGTCGTTTCATCGAGACCAAACATCCTAATTTTCCAGAAGCATACCCAACACAACTGTTTCCTCATCCTTTATCTATGGAAATTGGTGGAAATTCTTCACTGATGTTTACAGGAAAGAGATCCTTTACCAGCGTAGTTGCCTCAAACCCAGAATCTTTTTTTGAAATCATTAATGAGTTTGATAATAATTACCCTTCTACACCAATTGGGGAGAAGTTGAAATTTTTGCAGCTCATGGCTAAGCAGTCAAATGCCTATGGAAAGGTGTTAAAAGAGCAATATAAAAAAGGAACTGACTATGCATTTCCTAGAAGTAATTTAGCGGATCAATTAAAGATAATAAGCCGACTTATATCAGGGGGTTTGCAAACCAGAATATATAAAGTTCAAATTGGTGGTTTTGATACCCATGGTTCGCAAGTAGACCCTTCTGACAAAACGAAAGGAATGCACGCCAATCTTTTGAAAGAAATAGATGATGCGGTAGCGGCATTTATGAAGAGCCTAGATCAAATGGGCAAATCGGATCGTGTATTAGGTATGTGTGTTTCAGAATTTGGTCGGACTGTACATTCCAATGGAACGAACGGAACAGATCATGGCACCGTTTCACCGATTATTTTGTTTGGAAATAAAGTTGACCCTAAGGTTATAGGCAAGAATCCAATCATTCCAGATAATACCAATTATTCCTATGAAATGGATATGCAATACGATTTCCGCCAAGTGTATGCTTCAGTAATGAACCAATGGATGGGCGGTTCAAAAGCATTTGCTAAGGATATATTATTCAGAGAATTTGATCAAATTTCAATAATTCAATCAGCCGCTATTGACTCGGATGAAGACGGTGTTCCGGATGTATTTGATAAGTGTAATGATACTCCGTTAGGTACATTAGTAGATGCCAATGGATGTGAATTTTTCATTTTACCTGCGACTAATTTCAAATTAGAAGTGGTGTCTGCAACTTGTGTAGGCGCGACAAATGGGTCTTTAAAAGTTGCGGTCCTAAATACTAATTTAGCTTATTCATTAATGGTCAAAGGACCAAATAAATATGAAAAACAGATCGCTATACCTAAAGGAGTCGCCAATAGCGTCTTAAGTGGGTTAGCTTTAGGTGAGTATAATTTAGTTTTCACGGTGGAAAATGTTAAAAATTACCAACAAGCCTTCGATATAAAGATTGGGGAACCAGCACCTTTGGTAGTTCAATCAATCATCGACGTGGAAAATAAATCAATGAATATCAAACTAGGTGGTGCAACATCTTATTTGGTGAAAATAAATTCGGCTACGTTTAAAGTGACGGAGGCGAATTGGTCCACCTCGTTACCTGCTGGTCTCGTAAAACTCCAAGTAAGTACCGATTTAAATTGCCAAGGCCTCTATATCGAAGAGTTTTTTGTTTCAGAGTCTGTTAAGGCATTCCCTAATCCAACGACCGGCCCCGTACAAGTATATGTGAATGGGGTAGACCAAAAGATTGATATTTCTATTATCAATCCAGCTGGAGTAAATGTCTTAAATCAAACTTATTCAGTCTCATCGTCACGATTAGTTGCTTTAGATTTAAGTGATTTCTTTGCGGGCCTTTATTTAGTTCGCTTAAAAGGTGACACAGTGGATCAAACATTAAAAATAGTTAAGCTATGAAATATCTAGGAATTTTATGGATTAGCCTTTTGTTCTTTGCCTGTTCTGAAGCAGAAGAAACAATTACTCCGGTTCCAAAAGTAATTCCACCGCCTACTGCCGCTGCACTAACCTTGCCAGCCAATAACACTGTTTGTTATGAGGGTAATAACACTGTATTAACCACGGCGGATGTTGAATTTACATGGTCCAAAGCAAAGGATACGGAGGTTTATGACTTAGTTGTAACAAACTTGAATACATTAGCCAACACGACAAAATCAGGAAATAGCGAAACTAAAGCCACGTTAAAACTTCTTAGAGGCACACCTTACCGTTGGCAAGTTATTTCAAAATCCAACAAAACTAAAGATACAGCTAGCAGTGAGGTTTGGAAATTTTACCTGGCCGGAGATGGGGCATCCACTTATGCACCTTTCCCAGCTACAATTATTGCTCCATTAAGTGGGGTAACCGTTACAGCTGATGCTGCTGGAAAAGTAAATCTCATCTGGTCTGGTGCAGATCCAGATAGCAAGGTTTTGAAGTATGAAGTTTATGTGGACACGGATCAAATCAAAGTTCTAAATAGGCAGGTAGCCCCTAACCCTACAACGAATACTAATTTTTTGGTCAATGTGAAGTCTGGTTCTGTCTATTATTGGTCCGTAAAAACGAGCGATGGAATTTTGAGCTCTTACTCGATTCCTTATAGCTTTAGGGTTAAATAATCAGTAACTATATTCTCTAGTCTCTTTTCATGTATAAGTGTAGGCATTTTTTATGTGCCTCCAAGGAAAAGACTGCTTTGTATGGAAGAAAAATCCTCTAATCATAAATTACAAGTGGAGTTGACCCGATTTGCGGAAACTCAAATTGTTTCGATCTTTTACTAGCAGTAAAGTCGATAAATTAGCAATAAAATACCCACTTGAAATTTCTAAATTAATTTTAGCAATGCATGTTTCAAGTAATGAATCAGTAAATTAATCCTAAGAAAATCAATACATTAGCGAAAATTTAACACATGTTTTTCACGAATGTGCCCCAACAAGTTAATAACGATTCAAATGTTTCAAAATCAAACTAATAGACGTGCTATGAAACTACATACTATTTTAACGATTGCTTTTTTACTCGTAATTGGTGTTAACGTACAAAGTCAAAATGATGATAAGATAACAAGTAGAGACATTTTGTACCTAACGAGTGGAGGTAAATTACACCCCTTGCAAGCCCTAATGGATATAAGGCATTATACCATCAAATTAGATGTGGATTTGGTTAAACAATCCATTCATGGGTCCACTGAAATTAGTCTAAATTTAGCTGCTAAGACAGATACTATTTTACTTGATTTAATCCATTTATATGCTGTGACAAAAATCAAGGTTAACAATGCAACAGCATCCTATTATCAACACGACGATAAAATAATTATAACCTCCGCTAAAGGTTTTGAATCCGGTAACCAAAAAGTATATGTGGAGTATAATGGGATACCTCCCGTTGCCATAAGACCTCCTTGGGACGGTGGTTTTACGTGGAAAAAAGATAGTGCGGGTTTTGATTGGGTATCTATAAATATTCAAGGCGAAGGCGGAAAAATGTATTTTCCATGTAAAGATCATCCAAGTGATGAACCAAATGAGGGGGCAGATGTGATTATAACCGTGCCCTCCCATTTAGTTGTCGCCGGTCCTGGATTATTGACGAACGTAGTTAAAAAGAAAAATAAGGCTACCTACCATTGGAAAACGAATTACACCATTAGTAACTATTGTATTTTATTTAACATTGGTAAATACAAAGTAGTCAAAGACGAATTAACCACTATTGCTGGGAATAAAGTCCCCATCGAATTCTATGTCTTAGAAGTGGACACCATGCATGCCAAAAAAGTAATTGAAACGAGGAAACGAGATACAAAAATTCTGGAAAAATATTTTGGTGAATACCCATGGGCTAAAGAGAAAATTGGCATTGCCGAAGTGCCTAATTCAGGAATGGAGCATCAGACAATGATTACCTTCGACAATAAATTTATCTATAAAACGATCGGTGGACAGGAATATTCCGCTAATTTATTTCATGAATATGCGCATGAATGGTTTGCAAATAAGGTGACTAATAAAGATTGGGGACACATGTGGTTACAAGAGGGAATAAGTACCTATGCTGAGGCCCTGGCCATGTTTGAACTCGGAGGAGAAGCAGCCTACGATGAGATTATTGCTGGCCATAGACGTAATTCAAAAAATAAGAAAGCCATTGTACCTGACGGCGATGGAATTACCGAAGAGGAAGTTTATTCAGGAGGTGACATTTACGGTAAGGGGTCGTTTTTTATGCATAGTTTGAGATACGTAGTAGGGGACCAGCTATTTTTTCCTACCTTATATAAACTGGCAACCAGTCCCCAATACACGTATGACAACTTTATTACAACCGAGGACATAGAAAAATTATTTAGTAACGCCTCGGGGAAAGATTTAAAGCCATTTTTTGATTTTTATTTAAAAACAACGAACGTTTTAGATATTTCTATCAAGGAAGTTGGTTTTCAAAAATTTCAAATTAAAGTGAATAATTTATTCATGACCCTGCCTTTTGAAATTACTGCCAACGGTAAAACCACACGAACAAATATTTCAAGTGAAGGGATCATCATTCAAAGTGCATTACCCCCTCAAGTAGATGCGAAAGGGTTCTACTTGAAAAAAACAACGATACTGTGATGAATAAATTAAGTAGATTTTTGGCGATAACTTTTTTATTTTTTTCCTTAATCTCCCATGCAGATACGTACCCAATTAATAAAAGTATCGATGTTAAACATTATACTTTTGAACTGGGCTTGAGCGATAGCACCGATGAAATTATTGGCAAAACACAAATTACTATCAATTTTAAGCAAGCAGGTGTATTGAATTTTCGCTTAGATCTTGTCACTAAATCAGTAGAAAAGAATGGGAAAGGAATGGTTGTTGACGCCGTTTTTATGAATACCAATGCCGTCGCTTTTACACACCAAAATGACGCACTCATTATTCATTTACCTCAAGCTTCTATCCTAAATCAAACAGTTATTTATACGATTAAATACCATGGAATTCCATTTGATGGTTTAAGAATTGGGGCCACAAAATTTGGTGATCGTAGTTTTTTTAATGAAAATTGGCCCAACAGAGGAAGACATTGGTTGCCACTCATTGATCATCCTTCCGATAAAGCTACTTCTGAATTTATAGTAAAGGCACCTTCACATTATAAGGTAGTCTCCAATGGTTTGCTACTCGAAGAATCTGATTTGGGAAATAATGAAAAACGAACGCATTGGAAACAATCTGTACCCGTTTCGTCCTGGTTATACGTGTTAGGTGTAGCCGATTTTGCTGTTAAATATGTGGACACCTTTAGGGGCAAATCCATACAAACGTGGGTATATCCAAAAAACAGAGAGGCAGGTTTTTATGATTTTGATGAGCCAACAAAAAAGGCGTTAACATTTTACAGTGACTATGTTGGGCCCTATGCCTACGAGAAATTAGCAAATATTCAAACGCCGAGCGTCAATGGCGGAATGGAGACATCCTCAGCGATTTTTTATGGAGAAAATTTAGTGAATGGAAAAAGAGATGATCGTATTAGAAACGTCGTGATTCATGAAATTGCACATCAGTGGTTTGGCAATGCAATTACGGAGGCTAATTGGGATGACGCCTGGCTAAGCGAAGGTTTCGCCACATTCTTTACCTTATTATTTATAGAGCATGAATATGGGAAAAAAGAATATACGAAAGGCTTACTGAAAGCTAAGCAGACTATTTATGATTTGGCAGCTAAAATGCCCAATTTCAGTATTGTGAGTCCTAGGTCCGCCGAGGTTGAGCAAGTTACTAGTGGATTAACCTATCAAAAAGGGGCTTGGGTGATTCATATGCTCCGAGATTTACTTGGAGAAACTAACTTCAAAAAAGGAATTCGAAACTATTATGCCAGGTATTTTAATGCTAATACAACTACGAATGAATTTAGAATTGAAATGGAAAAAGTATCTGGAAAAGACTTGAAGTTATTTTTTAATCAATGGTTATATCAGCCTGTTAATCCAACGATTGATGCTTCTTGGAACTATAATTCCAAAACAAAAAAAATGACAGTTCAATTGAACCAAGTTCAATCGGGTAATTTTTTGTTTAATACTCCAGTTGAAATTGGATATTATACGTTGGGGAAAAGTACCCCAACTATCTTGAAAATGAAGCTTTCGGCTAAATCACAGTTTTATAGTTTTTCAGTAGGTTCTTTACCTTTACAAGTTGAATTAGACCCCAGGAATGTTTTATTAAATAATGGTAGTTTGAGGCGGGAGTAAAATAGTGCGTCAAAACGCATGAATTATTGGTGACTGTAAAACTGTTGATTTCCAAGCTTAGATACCATTACGTTATATTTATTTTCGTCATTCTTAAACTTATTTTATATGTTTTCGAGCTTATCAAGAATTTGTCTTTTAGCTAGTTTTTATTTTTTGGCTATCCCTACTTCATTTTCCCAAAGCCCCCCAAAGCCCAATATCATTATCTTTTTGGTAGATGATATGGGGCTAATGGATACTTCTGTCCCATTTCTTTTGGATGCCAAGGGAAAACCTCAACGCCATCCACTTAATAATTGGTATCAAACACCTAATATGAAAAGATTGGCCGATTTAGGTATGCGATTTTCCACTTTTTACGCACAAAGTGTTTGTTCGCCTTCGCGTGCAAGTCTAATCACTGGACAAAATGCCGCGCGCCACAAAACGACACAGTGGATTAATCCGGATGAAAATAACCGCGGCAACTTAGGTCCTAAAGAATGGAATTGGAAAGGAATCCCTAAAACGGATACAACGATTTTGCCTTTAATACTTCAAAAGCATGGTTATGAAACAATATATGTGGGTAAAGCACACTTTGGGCCATTTGGGTCTTTTGCAGAAAATCCTCTGAATTTAGGATATCATATTAATATTGGGGGCACAGCAATTGGTCATCCGGGTAGCTATTTAGGTATGGATAATTACGCCCAAAAAATGAAGAATGGAAGTGTAAGGCAACAGGTACCCCATTTAGAAAATTACCATCAAACGTCTACTTTTTTAACGGATGCCTTAACGAATGAAGCCAAAAAGGAAATAAATAAGGCGGCAGCAAATAAAAAGCCTTTTTTCTTACAAATAGCACATTATGCAGTGCACACGCCTTTTACGTTTGATCCATCATTTAAGGCACATTATATGAAGGATACCTTACGGGGCGTGGAAGCTCAAAAGTTCGCGAGTATGGTTGAAGGGATGGATAATTCATTGGGTCAAATTTTGAATGAATTAGAAAAATTAAGCCTTTCTGAAAATACCATTATCTTTTTTTTAGGAGACAATGGTTCAGACGCACCGCTTGGACCTACACATGAAGTTTCAAGTTCTGCTCCGCTCAGGGGAAAAAAGGGAACACATTACGAGGGAGGAATGCGAATTCCATTTATTGCCTCTTGGGCTAAACCTGAACGCACGAATAGGTGGCAGAAAAAAATGCCTATAAAGCAAGGTGCCATACAAACTCAATTAGGAACAATTATGGATATCTATCCGACTATTTTAGATTTATTAGATATAAAAAATCCAATCGGACATTCTGTTGACGGTACTTCATTAGCGGTCAATCTGATGGGAAATTCGAATTCGTTAAAATCTGAGACGTTTTTAATGCACTTTCCGCATGATCACCGAAGTAAGTATTTTACAAGCTATCGAAATGGCGATTGGAAGATTGTCTATCATTATTTTCCAGCATTAAACCCTGCTAATACAAGATTTGAACTATTTAACCTTTTATTGGATCCGTATGAAACGAATAACTTGGCTACTAAAATGCCTCAAAAATTGAAACAATTAGTTAATCAAATGCGTGAACAGCTAGAGAAGGAGGGCGCATTATACCCAATTGATGAAAACGGAAATATCACAAAGCCTTCATTTTCCAATAAACTTTAATACCCCGGCGCTTCATGGGTGATTGGTTTCAATTTAACTTGAGCATCTTTTGAAAAGCATAGCAAAAGTAATCCACACATTTAGTTATTTTTGCCTTCTTCGTATCTCTGATTTACTATGAAAAAAATTGGTTTGATTATTGGAACCGTGCTTTCTGGCACAATCTTTTTACTGTCTTTTTTGATTTCTTGCCGCGTTGATCAAACACCTTATTTTAAAACGGCCTACTACCAACAAACGAAAACGCGTTTAGACAGTCTAAAGAAAGTGCTGAAAAGCAATGACGATCTTCTCGAGGCCGGTTTCTCCAAAGTGAGCATTACGCCAAGTGTGGGTCATAATCAAGATAGTCCAGAAATGGGCAAGTTTGTCGAAGTTCCATTGGCTGGTTTTGGTGCCCGAAAAGGGAAAAGCGCCAAAGGTACACATGATAGTATTTTTGTAAAAGCCGCAGCGATCAAAGTGGGCAATCAATTGGTCGTTATAGTGGGTGCTGATATGCTCATTATGCCTCCCAACATCATTGATGAAGTTAGTTTAACACTTCAAAAAAAGGGTATCCAACGAAATCAAGTATTTTATTCAGCCTCGCACACGCATTCCAGCGTAGGAGCTTGGGGGCCAGGTTTTATCGGGGAACAATTTGCAGGGAAAGCCAATGTAGGCATTCAAAAATGGTTGGTTAATCAAATATCAACAGCGGTCACTAAAGCAATTGCCGACTTAAAACCTGCCCGATTTGGGAATGGGTATTTTAATGCGGCGCCTTATGTCAAAAATCGATTGATCGGTGAGACAGGAACCATCAATGGCCAGTTTAATTATATATCCATTCAACAAAAAACAGGGTTCAAAGCGGTAATTGGATCATTTGGCGCACATGCAACGACCATTGGTGCCGATAATTTTGAATTTAGTGCAGATTATCCCGGTTATTGGCAACGAAAAATGGAACAGGGTTCTGTTGACCTAGCTATTTTCTGCGGTGGCTCTGTGGGAAGTCAAAGCCCAGTAGGAGAGGGCAACGAATTTGAAAAGTCGAAGCACATAGGAGAGGCGCTCGCTGACAGTCTCGAAAGGCATTTAACACAGGTGCAACTCAAAGATCGAATTAATTTGTCCTCGATTAGCTTAAAAATGGACTTACCCGCTTACCACATTCGTTTGACAAATCATTTACATTTCACGAGCTGGCTAAGTGAAAAATTAATGCCTTTGCCCCAAAATGTTTACTTGCAAGTCATTAAAATGGATAATCTTATGTGGTTTACGACACCATCCGACTTCAGTGGGGAGTTTGCGCTTCAAATCAAAGATGCGTTGGCCAACAAAGGTTATCATGCCAACATTACAAGTTTTAATGGTAGTTACGTGGGTTATATCATTCCGGGAAAATATTTTTATTTTGATTCCTATGAGCCTAAAACTATGGGATGGTTTGGTCCGAATATGGGGGAATATACGTTTGAAATGTTGCGTCATTTGTCAAATGCAGTGAACCAACCCACGCATTAAGCATATAATCACTTCTGAATATATGGAAAATGAATGTTGGTTTGACTCAAGGTGAAATGCATTTGTTTGTTTAAGGTATTTCGATTTTATTTGCCACCGACATTACATCTAAACCTACACGAATTATGCAAGCAAATTTTTTAGCTGTCGTACTCCTACCTCTCGCATTGGCTATTATCATGATGGGCTTGGGCCTTTCATTGCGCGTAGAAGATTTTAAGCGTGTACTTATTTTCCCAAAAGCCGTTCTGATTGGTTTAGTCTGTCAAATGATTCTCTTGCCTACTATTTGTTATTTTATTGCGGTCGGTTTTAATCTTTCGCCTGAATTAGCCGTAGGTCTCATGCTTTTATCGGCTTCCCCGGGTGGTCCCACCGCTAATCTATATTCACATATTGCTAAAGGTGACGTGGCACTCAATGTGACGCTTACGGCCTTGAATAGCTTGATTTCCGTTTTTTCGATTACCATTATTGTGAATTTTGCTATGGCTAGTTTTATGCAAACGGATCAAGTGGTCCCTTTGCAATTCAAAAAAGTATTCGAGGTTTGTTTAGTTGTTTTAGGACCTGTCTCGATTGGCATGCTAATACGTTCCAAAGCAAGCTCCCTGGCGGAACGTCTGAGTAGTCCAGTTAAAATTATTTCTGCTCTTTTTCTGGTTTTAGTGATTGTCATGACAATTCTTAAGGAAAAGGCCCATATCGTTCAAGATTTTAAATTAGTGGGCATACCTACTTTAATATTAAACGTTCTTAGCTTGGGTATTGGCTATTTTGTACCACATTTGTTCCAATTAGGCAAGGCGCAGGCTATTGCGATTGGTATGGAAATAGGTATTCACAATGGCACCTTGGCCATATTTATTGCATTAACGGTGATTGGGAATAGTGCGATGAGTACGCCAGCCGTGATTTACAGCTTGATTATGTTTTTTACAGCAGCGCTTTTTGGCTACCTGGTGAATTTGAAAAAAGAAAATAACTAAGGTTTTTTGACCGTGACTACCTCTAAATTAGAATTAATGAACCTTTTTGCGGCGCTCCAGTAATTCGCGGAAAGTAGTTAATATAATTCCCTCTTTTTCGATGTAGGCTTTTAGTTCAGGATTCATCATGGAATTCATGTCGGCTAAACGCGATCCCCCTGAACCAGATATAAACTTAAATTCCTCTGTAATGTCACTGCTATGTACGATCATCATGGCTACGCCTGGATTCATATTTTTGATTGTTTCAATCCATTGTTGGGCCTTATATTTCCCCCATTCTTCAGCGCTTGGGTTTCCGGCAGGTTTCCAATCGCCGCTAAATGTATGTAAATCGTCTAAAACGGGAAGTCCTGCATTCCAAAGTTTTTCACCCATTTTACTCGCTTCACCAAACAAATCGGTCAACCCATATCTTTTAGCTTCTAATTTGGTGCCCTCTTTCCATGTCCCATCTGCTTTCATCTTTTTAATAAGTGGTAAGTTCATGGATTCAATCATCATTTTATTATTTCCTCCGGGAAACATCACAGGAATGCCTAACTCAATACCTACCTTAACATACCGCTCCAAAAATGGGGGATAGGCAAATAGCGTTCCCATGTGTGAGTCGATGTGCGTAGGTGCCCATCCCAAACGCTTTGCGCGTTCTACTTGAGCTCTAATTTCTCTTTCCACTTCATCCGGACTCGCATTTTTAATAACCTGTTCGACGCTCCGGTGCAGACATCCATCTCCATCACTTAATCCGGGAACTTGCTGGAACCCCGCAAGTGCTGGCCAGCGGTAATCATTCCATTCTGAAGTTAATGTCAGGTGTAAACCCGCATCAGCCTTTGGATTATTTTTCTGTAAATAGTGAATGAAACTTGCGGCCCAAGGGCAGGGCATCATGATACTACA
Source organism: Spirosoma fluviale (assembly GCA_945883625.1). GTDB lineage: Bacteria > Bacteroidota > Bacteroidia > Cytophagales > Spirosomataceae > Aquirufa > Aquirufa fluvialis_E. The sequence goes on along the minus strand of CAMCXW010000008.1, from coordinate 45,615 downwards.
TGAAGTAGCTACTCCCTGCTCCATTGATTTATAAGCACCTTGATTGGAAGAATAGGACATTCCGCAATCGTCAACATGGAAAATAAGGACTTTTTTGCCTTTAGGAAATCCAAGCTTTTCGGCATATGTCTGCTGTGTCTGGGCAAATATCGGGGAAGATATAACCGAAATAAGGGCGAAAATTTTTAGGCAATTAGTCATAGTAGAAAATTGGTTTAGCTATATGTATGGTCATTAAATGAATTAAATAATTTGAGGAGCGCGTTTTATAACTTGCCAAACTTAAAAATTATTTCAATTATATAAAACTGATTTTTTTACAGCTGACTTGGTTATTATTCAAATGGATTTATAAAAATCGAACGGTCAATTTGTTAATCCTTTATTTCGTCATAAATACCCACCTTACCTCCGGCAAATAGCTCATAGGTGCTTGAATAGCTTGATTTCCCACTAATTTCCCTTGTGGATTTCGTTGAACCGAATACTTCGATAAGGTGAATTTTCCTTTTTCATAATCAAACGATTTACCATCATCATCATACAAGGTAAATGCCCCTGGATTTTGTCCATAATGTTGCAACGTTAGTGGCCATCTCTCACCTTGTTTAGGTGCTTGTCGGTGCACAGGTACCATCGGTATAATACCACCATCTCTGACAAACAAGGGGATTTTTTCCAAAGGAGGTTCAATCTGTATCAATTGGTTTTCTCCCACAAATTCTCCTGAATAAAAATCATACCACTTTCCTTTAGGCAAAATTACCTGCCTGCTTTTTTCCCCTGCAAACATGGGAGCAACCAAGATTTCATCACCCATCATGTACTGGTCTTTGATATCTTTCCGAATCGCCATTTGATATGGATTTGTGGTTGCATCTAGTAGGCCACGCTCTTGGATGTTTTGGTCACTAAATTCGTCTACTAATTGCATGGCGCGAAAGGGCGGTTTTCCCTCCCGGTAATAAGCCGCAAATGTTGTATAAAGGTAGGGTAATAATTGCATCCGTAAATTGGCCACCTCTTTTACCGCTTCGGCTACTTCGGGGAAAGTCCACGGTTTTGTCCCGTCGGCCCACGCATTGATCATGGCCATTGGTGAAAAACAGGCGGATTGCATTCTTCGTATCCACTCTTCCGCTGTTTTGGATGCACGCACTTCTGGAGTCCAGAGGACGCCAATAAAACTACTATTGACCAATGCAGTGATGAAATCCTTGTGATTGTAATAGTCATTGTAAATTATGTAAGGCAAATGGCTACTCCCTGCATTAGAGGCCCTAACTAAACCATAGGTTCGCTTGTTGATTTCTTTGTACCAATCAGCGGTCATTTTTTGTACCAATGATCCATATATTTGCCGCATCTCCTCCGCACTTGTGCCCGATGGGAATGTTGCTACATCCGGCCACACCCAATTGTCATAGCCATCGACCTCGTCTATTTTATAACCACCCACGCCAATGTCTAAATGATTTTTTTTGAAATGATTCTTGTATAACTGACGGGTTTGGGCCAAGGTAAAATCGGGCACCAAACCATTCCAAACTGTATGCGAGCCCGTCAGGTTTTTAACCAAGGGATAGAGGGACGACTTCGGTGAAACATAGGGATTAAGCCATAGATTAGCTGAAACACCCTTTTCCGCTAATTTTGCCAAGAATAATTTGGGTGTCGGGAATCGCGTCGTATCCCATTCAAAGGTGCATGGGTAGGACATGCTTTGCCAACCAGGCTCTACGCCAATAAAATCCAATGGAAAATCATGTTCCTCAAAACTGGCGACTTCTTTCAAGATGTCTTCTTGGGAATAAAGTGTGGGTACGCGTTGCGTAAATCCCAATCCCCATTTGGGAGGTAAATAGCCACCGCCATTGAGTAAATTATAGCGCTGTACAGCTTGCATAGGTGATGGCCCCGCAAATACATACAGGCTAGTTCCATTCGCTGGGACCAATACCTCTACGGCATCCGAATAAGGTTGTGCACTCCATTTTTTATTGGTATTTCGGTCCTGAAGTTCAGGTGGGTTTTTGGAATCGACACGCACACCGGTTCCAGCATAAACGGTGATGTATTGAGCAGCATCGATCAACACGCCATAGCCTTTTGAGGAAACATAAAAAGGAACAGGCGCATGCGTTCGGCCATTATCCTTCCCACCAAAATGATCCATGTGAAGGTTTAAAATACGACCTCGTTGGTTTACCGTTTGAAAATTAAGCCCCAAACCGAACAACTGCTCTCCTTGTTGGAGCGGCAATTTTAGGTAGGTTTTCCCTTGTATGATTTTGATTTCAATGGTCCCTTTATCTAGTGGAAATACGGTTTTAGGAAGTTGATTTAGCGCGGACAAATTCACCTTGCCACCGGCTGCTTGAAGGAGACTGTGTTTTTGTTTTTGACCAATATCCGCTTTCCAAATACCCGGATAGCTTTCCTTCCAAACAATAGACTTTTGGGCCTTCAAGATGGTTTGGCTTAAAAATAGGAGAATGATTAGTTGGTAAATTCTCATCAGTTGGTTTTTGCTAAATGGTGTATTTTTTTCACTAAGTAAAATGAAAAATTCTCCTCGAAAAACCAAAAAATATTTTTTATCTTCCCGCGTGAGATTTTTGGCATCAATATTTTTAATTGGCTTTTTTAGCTTTTTTACCTCTCCTGAATTTACGGATTGGGAAGGATATCATGGAGGTGATACTCGAAATCACTATTCACCGCTTGCGCAAATTACGCCCGCTAATGTTAAGAATTTAAAGCTTGCATGGGTCTATGCCTCCGGTGGGGCAGATACAATTCACCATACCACCCAAATGCAATGTAATCCCATTATCATAAAAGGGATTTTATACGGGGTTTCTGCGGGATCACAAGCCTTCGCTATAGATGCCCAAAGTGGTCGAGAAATTTGGAAAACAACAATTCGGGAAAATACGCCTGCCATGTCTAGTCGGGGTGTGGCATATTATGCACCAACAAATCATTCACCTGTAGTATTCTTTGGATTTGGATCTTTTCTATTTGCATTAGATGCCTCTACAGGAGAACCGGTTAAGACGTTTGGTGATAAAGGAAAAATAAATTTAGTGGATGGATTAAAACGTCCCGGAGCTGATGAATATGCAGTGCTAAATACGCCAATTTCCATTTATAAAAATACATTGATCGTAGGCACACGTGTCTCTGAGTCGGCTTCTGCCTTACTTGGTGATGTTCGGGCTTTTGACGCATCCTCTGGTCGATTAATTTGGACGTTTCACACCATTCCAAAACCCGGAGAATTTGGATACAAAACGTGGGAAAAGTCGAATTATGTGCATGTGGGCGGGGCAAATAGTTGGATGGGGATGGCAGTAGACTCCAAGCGAGGTATTGTGTATGTGCCAACTGGTTCTGCTGCGTTTGATTTTTATGGAGGAAATCGAAAGGGGGATAATTTATTTGCCAACTGCCTTTTGGCTTTGGATATTCGAACTGGAAAGCGCCTTTGGCATTTTCAAACGGTACATCATGATATTTGGGATCGAGATATTCCCGCACCCCCTAATTTATTCACGATCTTGCATGCGGGTAAAAAGCGTGATGTAGTTTCTATTTTGAGCAAACAAGGATTTATGTTTGTGTTTGACCGGGTTACGGGTAAGCCTATTTTTCCAATAGAGGAAAGACCATTTCCTGCATCTGATGTAATCGGTGAAAAAACATCAAAAACACAGCCAATTCCTCTTTGGCCCTTACCGTTTGCAAAACAAACGTTCACTGAAAAAGATGTAAATGAATGGGCCTCAAATAAAGCTGAAATCATCACGATGCTTCGTGCTTCCCAGACGGGTCAGCCCTTTATTCCAATGAGTTTAACCAAGAAAACTGTTTTTTTCCCGGGTACTGATGGAGGCGCGCAGTGGGGTGGCGCCGCTGTTGACGAAAAACAGGTGATGTATATCCCTTCCAAACAAAATCCGGTATATAGTTCGCTTGTACCCGTTGATAAAACGATTGAAAACTCTGGAAAATCTTTATACGTTCAGCATTGCCAAAGTTGCCACGGTGTAAACCGGGAAGGAAACGAAGATGGAACAATACCTGGCGTTCGAGAAGCTCATAAAAAATATTCGGAACAACTTTTGACACAAATTTTAAGTAAGGGTCGAGGTAGAATGCCTGCATTTAATTTTCTCTCCACTGCAGAAAAAAAAGCGGTTTTGGCTTATGTTCAAGGATTAAATGTAGCGGTTGAGGGGCCATTTAAAAAGTCAAGTTTGGATTTTTCCCCATTTACTAGCTCTGGGTATACGCGCTGGTATGATAGTCAAGGATATCCGGTAAGCAGACCCCCGTGGGGAACTTTAACCGCAATCGAAATGAATACGGGGAAGCACCTTTGGCAGGTTCCTTTGGGCGAATATCCCGAATTGACGTTAAAAGGTATTGCGCCTACGGGTACTGATTTATATGGTGGACCAGCAGTAACGGCAGGCGGGTTGATTTTTATCGCAGCGACAAAAGATGAAATGTTTCGTGCTTTTGATCGACAAACCGGAAAAATTGTGTGGGAGGCTAAATTACCCGCTGCGGGGTATTCCTCTCCAAGCATCTATGCCGTTGGCGGAGTTCAATATGTAGTCATCGCCTGTGGAGGAGGGAAACTAAAAACTAAATCAGGTGATCGATATGTTGCTTTTTCTTTGGGAAATAACACAAGAAAATAAGCTGTAATTTGAAGCTAATTTAAAATGAACCTAAGCAGATTTTTCTATTATCTCAAGGCATGCCTCGTACAGATTTCCGTGCTATTTTTATTGCTCATGTTTTCCTGTTCAAAAGAGATAGAATCTCCTTTGGCGAGTACTTCACCAACGGGCATACCGGAAATTAAAATTACGACCTTACTCAATAACCAAGGCATCATTTGGGGTTTTGATATTTTGCCTGATGGCAATCTACTTTACACCCAAAAATCAGGGACAATTCAGTTGTTTGATAACCTCACTCGAAGTACCACGCGGATTACGGGATTACCTACTAATATTTCGGCAGTAGGGCAGGGTGGATTATTAGATTTGGCTATTGCGCCTGATTTTGGTACTAGCAAGTCGGTGTTCGTTACTTACAGCATCACTGGCGGTTTTCTTTCCCTAGCCCGCTTTACCTTAAGTGGAAATGTAGCCACTGATTGGCGCTTGTTGCACACGACGGAATCTGCCTCTACGTGGAATGGGCACTTTGGAAGTCGAATTGCTTTTGGTCCCGATGGGAAATTATATTGGAGTGTTGGGGAAGGGGGAGGAGGTAGTTTGGGTGGAGCCTCAAGTCCACATCAAAATAGCCAACGAACCACTACATTCTGGGGCAAAATACATCGAATGAATATTGATGGAAGTGTGCCCAGCGATAATCCGATCCTTCCTGGCCAAACACAACGCAGTACCCTATATAGTTATGGACATCGAAATCCGCAGGGAATGGCTTTTGAACCGAAGTCAGGACGGCTTTTTGTTAATGAACATGGGCCAAGTGGTGGCTGTGAGCTTAATCGAGTCGAAGCGGGAAATAATTTCGGTTGGCCTTTGTATAGCGTTGGCATAAATTACAATGGAACGACAATTAGTAATGGACACACGGCGCCTGGGATTGTTGCGCCCTTAAAGACATGGACACCGGCTCTTGCTCCTTCCGGACTTACTTTTATCAATCATACTTCGTTTAAAGATTGGAATGGCAATTTATTGATGGGAAGTTTGACACGAAAGCATTTACTTAATATAAAAATGACAAATGGTATTCCTGGAATTGAAACCATTTTACTCCCAGATTTTGGCCGCATACGGAATGTGAAAATGGGGCCTGCAGGTAAAATTTATGTGAGTGTGGAGGATGGAGGAAGGTTACTTGAGCTGACGGCTAAGTAATTTTATTGATTGTAAAAGTGGTTTAGTTTCTTTGAGAACACATTCAATTCAGGTAATATTTTCCTACATTCGTTTGAGTAAAATTTAAGTAGATAATTTAATCAGGTATTACTTTATCTAATGTCAAATGCCAATTAAATGCAACTTAATTCAAGCGATAGTGAGCATCAAGCTCACATGAAAAAAGTCCTAAGCCCCTTGATGTTATGGGGCCTGGGTGTTGGTTATGTCATTTCTGGGATGTATTTCGGATGGAATTTAGGGCTAAAAGAAGGAGGAACACTTGGGTTGGCCCTCGCGACGATCCTCGTTATTTTGCTCTATACGTGTTTTAGTTTTTCTTACGCGGAATTAGCTTGCGCTATTCCGAAGGCTGGCGGTGTTTTCGATTATGCAACGAAAGCCTTTGGGAATCAAATTGGATTTATTGCTGGTTTAGCCCAAATGATCGAATTTATTTTTGCTCCACCCGCAATTGCTTTTGGTATTGGCGCTTACTTTAATCTATTTTTCCCAGATATACCAATTCTTTGGATTTCATTATCGGCCTATTTCATATTCACAGCGCTCAACATTTACGGCATTAAAGCCGCCGCAACCTTTGAATTATGGATCACGATTATTGCGGTGGTTGAAATTTTGATTTTCGCCGGGGTTACATTGCCTCATTTTAAATGGGCGAATATGCAGCAAAACGCCTGGCCGAATGGTTGGTATGGAGTTGTTGCCTCTTTGCCCTTTGCGATTTGGTTTTTCTTAGGCATTGAGGGTTTGGCAAATGTAGCCGAAGAGGCGAAAAATCCGCAGAAAGATATTCAACGCGGTTTTGGTTCCGCACTATTCACGCTCGTTATTTTATGTGTGCTCGTATTTTTTGCCGCGATTGGTGTAGGTGGTTGGGAAGCCATTGTTTTTAAGAATGGGCTTTCTGGTGAAACCTCTGACTCCCCACTTCCCCTAGCGATGGGTCAAATTGTGGGAACGAATTCCTTGTTATTTCACTTACTTCTGACGGTGGGGCTTTTTGGCTTAATTGCTTCTTTTCATGGGTTAATTTTAGCAGCGGGTCGTTCAACGTACGAATTTGGATTGAAAGGTTTTGCTCCCCAATTTTTAGGAAAATTACATCCTAAATTTTTAACGCCTGCCAATGCACTTTTCGTCAATATGGGGATCGGAATCGCTGCATTATTGACAAATAAGACGGCTGAAATAATAACGGTTTCCGTAATGGGTGCCTTGACACTGTATTTTATTGCCATGCTTTCATTACTTCAATTACGCAGGAATGCCCCTAATTTAGCAAGGCCATTTTCAGTTCCTGGGTACCCGTGGACCCCACTAATTGCCCTCGTACTCTCAGGTGCTTCTTTCCTTTTAATTGCATACAATAATTCAAATTTGTTTTTTATTTATGCTGGGATCATCCTAATTTGCTTGCTGTTTTTTAAGTTGTTTTTTCCAAAAAAATAAGGTCATCATGACGGAGAATCAAATTTTTGATTACGTGCGAGAACATCCAGACCAACGAGTAAAAGTCGCTTTGGTAGATATTGATGGGGTTTTACGCGGGAAGTACATTAGTACTGAGAAATTTTTCTCTGTTATCCATTCAGAAATGGGTTTCTGTAATGTGGTTTTTGGGTGGGACATGGCCGATGTGGCGTATGAAAATTCTCAGTATACAGGTTGGCATTCTGGCTATCCTGACGCCCCTGCGCGCATTGATCTTTCTTCCTTTAGAATGATCCCTTGGGAAAACAATATTCCTTTTTTTCTGTGTGAATTGATTGATTCCCCACAACATAGCGCTGCTGTTTGTCCACGAAATTTAATCGAAAAAGTTATAGATCGGGCTCAAAAATCCGGATTTACCCCATTCTTTAGTCAAGAATTTGAGTGGTTTAATTTTGAGGAAACACCTGCTTCCGTGCATGAAAAGAATTTCCAAAATTTAAAACCCTTAAGTCCTGGAATGTTTGGTTATTCAGTTTTACGAAGCACTTTACACAATGATTTTTTCAAATCACTATTTTCGGATTTAGGATCTTTCGGAATTCCATTAGAAGGTTTACACACTGAAACAGGTCCGGGCGTTTATGAAGCTGCGATAACTTATTCAGGTATATTAGAAGCTGCCGACCGGGCTGTTTTGTTTAAATCATCAGTAAAAGAATTAGCCTATAAGCAGGGTATTATGGCCACATTTATGGCCAAATGGGATGAACGTTTACCAGGTTGTAGTGGGCATGTGCATCAAAGTCTTTGGGATGCAGGCGCCTCTAAAAATTTGTTTTTTGACGAAATGGATGAGCAAAGAATGAGTGCAACCATGCGGCATTATATTGCGGGCCAACTCCATTGTTTGCCATTTATTTTACCCATGTTTGCGCCTACGATCAATTCGTATAAGCGTTTAGTGGAAGGAGCTTGGGCTCCCACAACGCTTACTTGGGCAGTGGACAACCGGACGGTTGCTTTGCGTGCTCTTCCTGGAAGTAAGAAATCAACACGGCTTGAAACGCGGGTGGTAGGCTCAGATGTGAATCCATATTTGGCCATGGCCGCCTGTTTAGCGAGTGGTTTGTATGGCATTCAACATCAATTAGCTTTGCAAGAACCTACTATAGGAAATGGTTACGCTGATGTTTCATATGGACGTTTGCCGGGCAGTTTGCATCAGGCAACGGAGGCAATGAAACATTCATCCATTGCCATTGAATTATTTGGTGAAACGTTTGTAAAGCATTTTGTAGCTTCCCGGGAGTGGGAATGTCAGCAATATGGCCGCGTAGTGAACGATTGGGAAAAAAGAAGGTATTTTGAAATAATTTAAGATGGATTTTAATCAAGTAAGACAATTTAATTTCCCGACTATTATTCGGTTTGGGGCTGGAGCGGTAAAAGAATTAGCCCCCTATTTAAAAAACCATGGTTTTTCTAGGCCTCTGCTCGTGACCGATCCGGTGATTGCAGAACTTGGATTTTTTAAAAATATTTGTGCTGATTTAGCTCATGCAGGTATATCTGTAGAAGTTTTTTCGTCCATCCATAAAAATCCGGTTAAGTCGGACGTATATGCAGGAACGGCTGTTTGGGATGCAACAAACCGAGATTGTTTAGTAGGAATCGGTGGAGGTGCAGCTTTGGATGTTGCGCGTGCCATCGTACTTCAGGTAAACCATCGGGAGGATTTGTTTGTCTATGATGATTTAATTGGGGGTGATGTATATGTGACCAACGATGTTCCGCATTTTGTCACCATTCCGACCACCTCGGGTACGGGTAGTGAGGTGGGTAGATCTGCCATTATTGCAGATGATGAATCAAATCAAAAAAAGATTTTATTCTCCCCGAAACTTTTGGCCAAAATTGTTTTTGCTGACCCGCTTTTAACCATGGAATTACCCGCTTTTGTTACTGCGGCCACAGGTATGGATTCATTGACTCATAACATGGAGGCATATTTAGCCAAAAATTTTCATCCTATGTGTGATGGAATTGCCTTGGAGGGGATGCGTTTAGTGGCGGAATCGCTGGTGGATGCGGTACGACAACCCGATTTAAATGCGCGATCAAAAATGTTGCTTGCCTCCATGATGGGTGCAATTGCGTTTCAAAAAGGATTGGGTGTTGTTCACTCCTTAGCGCACCCGCTTTCATCTCTTTTAGATACACATCACGGGTTGGCGAATGCAATTAATATCCCTTATGGAATGCGTTTTAACATCGCGGGTTTTGAGGATCGATTTGCCCGGATGGCTCAGGCCTTAGGTTTGAAATCGGAGTTAGGGGAATCGGTAGTTCAATATCTTTTTGACTTAAATTCAAAGGTTGGGATTCCCCATCGCTTACGTGAAATTCAAGTCAAAGAGTCTCATTTAGATACGTTATCAGCTTTGGCTTTTGCAGATTTTGCACATCCCAATAATCCAAAACCCGTATCTCAATCTGATTTTAGGGCACTTTATCAGGAAGCATTATAAGGTATGTGCACCATTGGAATAACTTCATCAGCGACCAATTTTCAAAATTATCCAACATGGATTTCGGGTGAAGATATCGAGGTTATCATCTTAGCATATCAAGATCAAAATACACATGATTTCGAGCGTTGTGATGGTTTTTTGCTGACTGGTGGAATCGATTTACATCCTCAATTTTACCAAAATCAACGAACTAATTACCCTAATTCTACGGATTTTAACGAATCACGGGATCATTTTGAAATAGCGGTTTTCAACTATGCTCAAAAGCAAAATAAACCGTTATTGGCAATTTGCCGGGGCCTCCAATTAGTTAATGTGGCCTTAGGCGGAACCTTATTTCAGGATCTTCAAGAAAGTGATTTTTTGAATCACCGAAAGACCGCTACAGGTGATTTTGAACATCAAATTGAGGTCGATTCAGATACCTTATTAGCAAAAATTTGTGGACTTACTTCTGGAATGGTCAACTCAGCTCATCACCAAGGCATAGATAAGTTGGGAAGCGGACTTAAAGTTGCTGCGCGTTCCACTGATGGGGTGGTGGAAGCCATTGAATATGCGGATCAGGAATTACCTTTTTTTTTAGGCGTGCAGTGGCATCCAGAGCGGATGCAGATTCCTGCTTTTAACCTAGCTTTTTCACAAAACATTCGTTTTGCTTTTATCGAAGCGATGCAAAAAAAATAATATATGCATATCATTAATCCTGCTACTGAAGAAATAATTGCTACTATTCAAGAAGATTCAATGGATAGTTTGGCAATAAAATTTACCCGTTTACAACATGCAGCCTCTGCGTGGTCAGCAATTCCACTTCAGAATCGTATCGATATTATTGAGAAATTTGTGTTTTTGATTAAGGAAAACAGCGAAGAATTAGCGGCTATTTTAACGTCTGAGATGGGTAAGCCTTTGCAACAAAGTAGAAATGAAATTAATGGAGCCGGTGCAAAGGCTAGTTGGCTTGCCCAACATGCCACCCAATATTTAACAGATGAGATCATGTCGCTTTCAGATCAATTGACAGAAAAGATTGTATATGAGCCTCTAGGAGTTATTTGTAATATTTCAGCGTGGAATTATCCCTACAATGTGGGTGTAAATATTTTTGTGCCAGCTTTGTTGGCCGGTAACGCAGTCATGTACAAACCATCTGAATACGCGTCGTTGACAGGTCTGCAAATTGCCAACTACCTAATTGAGGCAGGCGTGCCGGAGGATGTTTTTCAAGTGGCTATCGGGGAGGGGGATGTTGGTAAGGCGCTTTTAGACCTGCCTTTTAATGGTTTTTACTTTACGGGATCGTATCAAACGGGTCAAAAAATTTATTCGCATGTGGCTACCAAGATGGTTCCATGCGTACTTGAACTAGGCGGAAAGGATCCCGTTTATGTGGCGGATGATGTGGTGGATGTGGTGGCTGTAGCTGCTGGAATTGCTGATGGAGCATTTTACAACAATGGACAAAGTTGTTGTTCCGTTGAACGTATTTATGTGCAATCGGCTGTATATGAGGAGTTTGTGCAGGCCTTTGTGGAAGAGGTTAACTCATGGAAAGTAGGTTTGCCCACGGAGGATGGCGTATATATTTCGGTTTTGAGCCGAAAGGCGCAATTGGATGTTTTGACTTCCCAAGTGGAGGATGCGGTAGCGAAGGGAGCTCGGGTTCTAGTGGGAGGGAAACGCATGGAGGGGAAGGGGAATTATTTTGAGCCAACGGTCATAGTGGATGTGACAAATGATATGGTGTTAATGCGTGAGGAAAGTTTTGGTCCCATTATTGGTATTATGCGTGTTGAGCATGATGCAGATGCCATTCGTTTGATGAATGATACAAACTATGGGTTAACGGCTGGGGTGTATTCGGTTGACCAAAATAGGGCAGAGGCCATTTTAGCTAAAGTAGATTCAGGTTCTGGTTATTGGAATTGTTGTGATCGGGTGAGTGCGGCACTACCATGGAGCGGTAGGGGGCATTCGGGTTTTGGCTCAACACTCTCCCATGTGGGTTTAAGGGTTTTTACGAAACCGAAAGCTTACCATTTGAGGAAGTAAGTGAGTTTGTCAACGAGTAGTTTAAGGGTTATTTATTTTTCCAATAATTAGCTAGGCTAGAACCATTAATGTTCATAACAGGTCCAAAAATGGCGGCTGGTAGGCCCACTGTGGCGACTTTTCCCATGGCCATAGCTAGACCAGAGGCTAATCCTGCATTTTGTAAGCCAACTTCGATGGCGATGGTTCTACAATCTTTTTCAGGTAAGCGGGTAAGTTTTCCGCCCCAATAGCCTAAAATAAAGCCGATAATATTGTGCATAAAACAAGCGATAACGAGTAGAGGTCCCACGGAAATTAATGCATCCCTGCCATTAGCGGTAATAATAATGATGATTAATCCGATACTAATCATGGAGATTAGGGGTAATTGCTCTTGAAACCAGGCCCATCTATTCCCAATAACTCGATTGTAAATAACCCCTAAAACAATAGGGATTAAAATCAATTTACTGATTTCCCAGATCATGGCAATTAGATCAATTTCAATCAATTGGCCTGCCAAGTTTTTCATCAATACGGGCGTTAAAATAGGGGCTATGATCGTGGCGATGGACGTTAATGTTAGTGAGAGAGCTACATTGGCCTTGGCTAAATAAGACATGACGTTCGAGGCTAATCCGCAAGGCATGCAACCAACTAATATGATGCCGGCTGATATTTCTGATGGGAAATCGAAGACTTTTGTGAGGCTCCATCCGACAAGTGGCATGATGGAAAATTGAAAAAATACGCCTAAAGCTACTGCTTTTGGAGACTTTAGCACCTCTTGGAAATCTGAAATCTGCATGGTAGATCCCATTCCAAACATAATTAACTGGAGCAATGGGATAATCAATATTTTAAATTTTACATCTCCATACCCAATGAATGGCGTGGGGAATTGCAAGGTTAAAACTACCGCAGTGACGATCCATAAGGTAAATGAAAATCCTTTAAGCGACTCTTTGGTGTGTGTTGATAAGGCAATGAGGGCAACGCCCACAATCCATAAAATTCCTGACCAAGATGAATCTGAAAGCAAAAGACCCAAAATGATTAGGCTGGCACCTGAAATAGCCAAAAATTTGAAATTGTTTTTCATGGTTGTAGGTTTTTCCGGTATTTATTTGGGCTAACGCCCATCATCTTTTTAAATGTCAGCGAAAAATGGGGTTTCTACTTATAATAGCGGATTCAAATTGAAAATTACGTTAATAATCCTGTGATTAAAATAAATTTTCGACAGATTGAAAGATTGAGTCTTTAGTTAAATTGAGATGTATTTTGTCATACGTTTTCATAATTTAATCATGCGGTTATTTTCAAGCATAGTATTTTCACTATTTTTGAAAGTAACATGCTGAATTTTAAATGATAATCGGATGAAAACCAACGCACTAATTCTCTTATTTTTAGGTAATATTTTTGCTATTTCTGCGCAGAAAATGTCACCCATTGTTTCCTTGCCCAATGGCTGGAAGTTAAGCCCTGCAGGTAAATCGTTTGCCTTAGGTGATTTACCATTAAATGTGGCTATCAGTACCTCAAAAAAGCTTGTTGCCGTGACGAATAATGGCGTCAGCGCACATAGTATTCTACTTATCGATGTTAAATCGGAGCAAGTTATTGATTCTGTTATCATTCCAAAAGCATGGTATGGACTTGCCTTTAGCCCAGATGATCACTTTTTATATGCCGCTGCAGGTCATGATAATAAGATTGTTCGCTATGAAATCATTCAGCAAAAGCTGACAAAAAAAGATGAAATTAGTTTAGGTGCCGCATGGCCCAATCGAATTGCCCCCTCAGGTATTTCCTACGACGCAAAACGCGCAAAAATTTACGTAGTTACGCGTGACAATCGAAGTTTATACATTATTGATGCCAACACACAAAAAATCGAAAAGCAATTTGGTTTGGACGGTGAAGCGTATATGTCGGTGATTAGTCCCAACGGACAAGAATTATATATTTCGTGTTGGGGTTGTAACCAAGTACTCATTTTTGACCTAAATAAACAAGCTTGGAAACAGTCTATCGCCGTAGGTGACAACCCCAATGAGATGCTACTCAGCCAGGATGGGAAACTATTGTATGTATGCAATGCCAATGATAATACTGTTTCAGTTATTCATGTGCCAACTAAAAAACTAATTGAGACCTTGGATGCCGCTTTGTATGCAAATTCACCTTCAGGCTCGACGACGAATGGTTTGGCTATTGATCCGCGTACAAAAACTTTGTACATCGCTAATGCGGATAATAATTGTTTATCTGTTTTTGATGTCAGCGTACTAGGAAAAAGTCGCTCAAAGGGATTCATTCCGGTGGGTTGGTTCCCAACGCAGGTGAAGTTTATCAATAATAAAATTTGGGTTGCCAATGGAAAAGGGAATACTTCCCTAGCTAATCCATACGGACCTCGGCCGGTAAAAAATGGTCAAGAAGTGATATTACACGGTGCTGATATGAATGCTCCGAAGCAGGTACAATATATCGGTTCTATGTTCAAGGGTTCCATGAGCATCATCCCTTCGCCTACAGAAAAAGACCTTCAGACCTATACAAAAGCTGTTTATCGCAACACATCTTTTAGTCCGTCGAAATCAGAACTTGCTGATAAAGAGGCTCCTGGTTTTCCAATCCCAATGAAAATGGGGGAGAAGTCACCTATCAAATACGTCTTTTATGTGATCAAAGAAAATCGGACCTACGATCAAGTTTTATCTGATGTGAAAGGCGGTAATGGCGATACAACGTTATTGCTGTTTGGTAAAAAGTATACACCTAACCAACATGCCATATCCGAAAAATTTGTTCTATTAGATAACTTTTTTGTTGACGCGGAGGTAAGTGCCGATGGGCATCATTGGTCCATGGGGGCTTACGCCACGGATTACATGGAGAAGAGTTGGCCCACTAGCTATGGCGCCAAAGGTGGTGGAATTTACGGTGAGGCAGAAAAAAATGTAGTCCTTAACAAAAACGGTTATATCTGGGATATGTGTAATCGTTATGGAGTTACATACAGAAGCTATGGTGAGTTTGTAACGAATGGAAAAGCCGCCATTCCTGCATTGGAGAAGCATTTTAATCCAAGTTTTCCAAGCTATAATTTATCGATTATGGATACGACCCGTTTACGCATTTGGAAAACTGAATTTGAGACCATGGTAAAGGAAAATCGAGTTCCACAATTTAATACGTTACGTTTAGGTAATGATCATACGGAAGGGCTTAGAATCGGTCGGCCTACGCCATATGCCCATGTGGCGGACAATGATTTGGCGGTGGGGCAATTGATCGAAACGCTTTCTCAAAGTCCAATTTGGAATGAAACAGCCGTTTTTATTTTGGAGGATGATGCACAAAATGGTGCCGACCATGTGGATGCGCACCGGAGTACGGCTTATGTGGCAGGAGGATTTGTGAAACGAAATTTCATTGATCATACGGCTTATTCAACCAGTTCCATGTTGCGTACGATGGAATTGATTTTAGGCTTAAATCCGATGTCGCAATATGATGCTGCTGCTATGCCGATGTGGCGTTGTTTCGATGCGGTTGCGAAGCCGAGTGATTTTAAAGCGATCGTACCCGACGTTGATTTACAGGCTAAAAACGTGGTAAAGAATGAATGGCAGCGTAAATCTGAATTATTTAATTTTGAAAAGGAAGACACGAATAATGATGTAGCATTTAACATTGTTCTATGGCACGGGCTAAAAGGGGATAAAATCCCATATCCAGGTCCTACGCGTGCGGCGTTTGTTTACCCGACACCAAAAAAAGATGATGATGATTAGGTATTAATTTTTTTTCGTATTTTTTGGGAATCTTTTAGATATTCGAGCTCGGTTAACATACTTTTCGATTCGCACAATATTTAGTTGATGAAGTAAGTGTACGTTTAAATCTAAACCTTTTATCATGAAAAAATTATGTCTATTGTTTGTGTTTTTTGCTTTCAGATTGCAAGCGGATGTCCAATTGCCCGCGATTATTGGCGATCACATGGTCCTTCAGCAAAAAGCAAAAGTTACTTTGTGGGGATGGACTACTAATCCCGCTGAGGAAGTTAAAGTGACTGTTGATTGGGACACAACGCAGTACAAAACGAAGTCGGTTTTAGGCCATTTTTCCTTGCAAATTAATACGCCGAAAGCGGGTGGAAATCACCGCATTACCTTCAAAACAAGTGGAAATTCGTTAGTCGTTTCTGATGTTGTTTTTGGTGAAGTTTGGGTGTTTTCTGGCCAAAGCAATATGGAGTGGAGTGGATCTCAGAATTTACAAGAGTCTATTGATGAGATGCCGAATGCCACGAATGATCAGATCCGGTTTTTTTACATTCCCAAAGGCACGGCTAAATATCCGCAAGAGGATGTACGAGCCAAATGGGTGGTGTGTAATCCCACGGACATGAAAGCCTTTTCAGCGATTGGGTATTTTTTCGGCAAAAAACTACACGCTCAATTGAAGGTTCCGATGGGGCTTATTAGTTCGAATTGGGGTGGGACAAAAGCGGAAGTTTGGATTGCCCGGGACTCTGTGATGAAAAAACCGCATTTGGTTCAAGCGATAAAAAATAACCAATCGAGCATTGGAATGAATTATAATGCCATGATTGCACCGATTGTCAACTACAATATTGCGGGTGTTTTATGGTATCAAGGAGAAAGTAATGTTGGCCAAAATGGGACTTATGCCGAATTGATGAACGATTTGATTCTATCATGGCGGTCGGCATTCAACAAAAATTTTCCCTTTTATTTTGCTCAAATTGCACCGTACAACAAATATGGCGATAACATCAATGGTGCGAAATTGAGAGAGGCCCAAACGAAAAATTTAGCCTTAGAGAATACAGCGATGGTTGTATTGTCGGATTTGGTTCCTGACGTGAGTAATATCCATCCTACGATTAAAGTTGAAGTGGCTAATCGTTTTGCCAATTTAGCTTTAGTTAAACATTATGGCCAGGAGGCAGGACCAATTTTCTATCCTAAATACGATCGTTTAAAGATTGAAAATGGAAAAATTAAGATTTATTTCCGCGAGATAACAAGTAAACTCGTATCGAAAGATGGCGATCCTAGTCACCTAATGATTGCCGGGGAGGATCGTAAATTTTATCCAGCAGAAGGTAAAATCAGTGGCTCTGTATTAACCGTTTCCAGCCCAGAAGTACCTAATCCTGTTGCGGTGCGCTACGCGTTTAAAAATGACAGTATGCCTAATTTGTTCAGCAAAGAAGGTTTGCCTGTTAATTTATTCAGAACTGATACGTGGGAGGACTAATCAAAATTATTATTTTGATGTGTTTACTGTAGTAAAATGTTGGCGTAATTAAAATCAATTTTTACCTCATATTAATTATTCAAATTTAGTTTTCATTTGAATTATAAACAAAAAAGAGGCCTTTATACAAGGCCTCTTTTTTATAATAGATTTACACAAAACTAATATCCCGGATTTTGCTTTAACTTGTTATTGTTTCTTATTTCAGCAGTTGGTATTGGGAAAAGAAGTTCCTTTTGGGAAAGAGTTGGACCATAGGAGAATTTATGTCCTACGTATGGTTCGAATTTTTTAGTAAAAACATTGAATGCTTTACGTAGTCTGACCATATCGTACCAAGTTTTATTTTCAAAACTTAGCTCATACCATCTTTCTCTCCAGATAGCCTCGCGTAATTCTGCTTTTGTTAAACCAGTTAATTCAGGTAATTCAGCTCTTTTTCTGATCAAATTAACTGCATTTAATACAGCTGGGGTGGGTCCGCTTACTTCGTTTGCGGCCTCTGCATAGTTTAATAATACTTCTGCATATCGCATTATCGTCCAATTTAAATCGCTACTTGTTGTCGAAGTTTGAGCAACAACATCAAAGTGCTTAAATATATAATAGCCTCCTAAATTCTTTGATTGGCTACGGTTATTTCTTAAGGTATAACTCGTATAATAGAATTGCTTTTCAGCTGCCCGTTTATCGCCTTTCTCATAAGACTCAACAAACTCTTTATTCGCAAATATTGCACCGGTTTCAGCAGCATAATTGGAGATGCCTTGGTTGTATGGAATAATAGCAGTTTGCAAACTTGAAGCTATAATGTTAACCAAATATTGAACTTGAAAAATATTTTCAATGCTATTTCTTCTTGACGGAAGATGTAAATCATCATAAGACGTGAAAAGCGAAAACTGATTAGAATTCATCACATCTAGTGCTTTTTCAGCTGCCTTTGCAAAATTTTCAGGTTTGTTTAACGGGAACCCTGCCATTGTTAAATAAACACTTGAAAGCAATGATTTTACAGCACCAATTGAAACTCGGCCTGAAGCATCCCTTGTCGGCAATCCAGATTTTTCTGCTTCTAGTAAATCGCTTTCAATTAATTTATAGATATTTTCGACAGACGCTGGTTCAGGATAAAGATCCTTAGATCCTAAGCCAACAGGTTCAGTTATTAACGGCACGGATCCAAAAATTCTTACGAGTTCAAAATAATAAAATGCTCTTAAGAATCTTGCCTCTCCTAAACTTTTCTTCTTTGCTACTTCATTCATCGGTATACCTGGAATTTTGGCAATGGCCAAATTAGCATTGGCAATTCCCCTGTAATAGCTAGTCCAATAGGTTTGGCCGTAGCCATTATCTGAATTGTTATTTAAGTTTCTGACAAATATTGAATTTTGGGCTTGCCCAAGTTCAGTATTGGCAAGTCCCGTCGCAAACTCAGTCATCATCCAAGGGCCACCACCAAAACCACTGACTAGGACTGGTTGTAAATCCTGATAAATTGAATTCACGACGCTCTCTGCATGCTCTGGCTTCGTAAAATAATTTTCATTTGTAAAATTTGATTTATCGGGTTCCTCTAAAAACTCAGAGCATCCACTGAAGATTAATAATGAACTGATTATTAATACGTAGTACTTCTTTTTATTGAATTTCATCTTAGTATTATTTTAAAGTGATAATAATTAAAGACCAATATTTAAACCAATCATAAATGTCCTCGCTTTTGGATATTGGTATAGATCGAATCCTTGATCAAATGCTGCACCTGTATTCGCGACCTCAGGATCATAGCCTGGAAATTTTGTGGCCAAAAAGAAATTTTGTACCGAGACAAATGCTCTTAACTTACTTAATTTCATTTTTCTTACTACATCAGGTGAAAATTTATAGGAAAAAACAGCATTTCTGCCACGTATAAATGAGCCATCAATTATCTTATCCGTATCATTAAATGTATTATAACCAGCAGAAACAGGACGTAATTCCGCCAATGTCGCGGTCTGGTTTGCAGGCGTCCAACCGTTTAAGACAGTTTTGAAACTATTCGCAATTCCAACTCTGTCTTCAGCTGAATGTTTACTCCGCCATAAAACATCATTTCCAGACATAAATTGCAGGTCAACCATCAACTCAAAGTTTTTGACTGTGAATGTATTAATAAATGAGCCGAAACTATCTGGAATACCCTTACCAATAATTACCCGGTCATTATCGTTGATTACGCCATCATTATTTGTATCCTGATTCTTAATATCACCTGGTTTTTTACGGTATTTTGCAGCTAGTCCCTCCTCAGCTACAGTATATGTACCTTTATTAACATAACCAAAGAATGAACCAACCGGCTCACCTACTCGAACAATTGTTGCACCTAGAAATATGTCCGAACCACCTGCTAATTCGACTACCTTATTTTGATTGAAGGAAATATTAAAATTAGTATTCCATGAAAAATTAGGTGTGGTAATATTGACTGAATTAATTCCTATTTCTAAACCGCGATTTTCCATACTTCCTACGTTTTTACTAACCGTGGTAAATCCACTACTTGAAGGAACAGGAGCACTCAATAACATATCTGATGTTAATTTGCGGTACAGGTCTACCTCGATATTGATTTTATTGTTAATTAATCCTAGTTCTAGACCTACGTCAACTTGCGCCGTCTTTTCCCAACGCAAATCCGTATTTGCTAGTCGGTTGACTCCAATACCAACTTGCCGTGAATTATTGAAAATTACGGCGTAATTACCTAAACCAGCTAATGACTGATAAGCTGTAATTTCAGAGTTTCCAGTTATTCCATAACTTGTCCGTAATTTCAAGTTAGATACAAAAGGAATGTCTTGCATAAAGTCCTCTTCGATTACTTTCCAGGCTAAGGCTGCAGATGGAAAAACTGCGTAGCGATTTTCAGATCCAAATTTGGACGATCCATCTACACGCCCAGTAAATGTTAATAAATATTTATCCTTTAAATTGTAATTAAAACGCCCAAAATATGACTCTAATCCATATGCACTTAAACTTGAAGATGATGCTGGTGTAACAGCCCCCGTACCTAAGTTATTGAATTGAAAATAGTCATCTTGAAATCTTTGAGCTCTAGCTGTAAAATTCATTCGGTCTACATGTTGAAGTGCTTGACCTAACATAGCGACAATTGAGTGATCTTCCGAAATTTTCTTAGTGTACGTTAGATAGTTCTCTATTTGCCATGAGTTATGACGATCAGAAGTTAATGCCGCATCGCCGCCTTGATTTCTCGCAATATAAAGTAATGTGCGACCGCCATAATAATTAGTTTCTTGATTGATAACATTAACTCCAACTGTTGTTCTTAAATCAAGTCCCTTTGCTAAGTTAATATTGGTATAAAAATTACCCATCAAAGATTGTGTCTTTAAAAGAAATAGACGTTCCTCGGAAACTGTAATAGGGTTTGCGCCTCCCTCCATTCCAGGATAATTTTCATTACTTCCCCAGCTTCCATCGGGATATTTTACAGGAATGATAGGTAGGGCTTCCAAAACTTGACGCATAGCCACGATTCCACCATTACCCAACGGATCCACCTGACTTTCATTTTGAAAATTATAACTTAGACTTCCCCCTACTTTTAACCATGGTTTAATTTGGCTATCCAATACAAATCGGGATGAATATCTAGTCAAATACGAACCATTCATTAAACCCTCCTCATCTCTGTAACCAAGATAAAGACCATAACTATCTTTGCTATTTCCACCCGAAAAGCCTAGTTGATGATTTTGCGTTAGCGCCGGTTTTAACGACTCGTCTTGCCAATCTGTATCATATAAAGGCTTTCCACTCGAGTCAAATAAGAGTGGATTATTCCGTTTTGTAGCTGGATTTGTGTATTTACCACCCGCGAATCCCACTGGATCATATTTTTTTGCATTTATATAAGCTTGATCTTCAACAAGTAAAAATTCCGCTGAATTCAATAAAGGAATTTTTCTAGGTAAAACACCGACGCTGAAATCAGTATCATAACTAATTCTTCCACCATCTTGACTTCCGCGTTTTGTGGAGATTAAAATAACACCATTCGCTCCCCTGGCACCATAAATTGCCGTGGCAGATGCGTCCTTTAGAATTTCAATAGATGACACATCATTTGCATTTAAGTAATCTATTGGCGTACTACCATTAGCTAAATCTGAAGCAACTAATATTACTCCATCTATAACATATAATGGATTATTGGCTACGCTGACTGATGTATTACCTCTAATTCTGATATTGGAACGACCCCCGGGACGTCCTGAATTGACAGATACGTTTACACCGGTTACTCGACCCGCGATTGCTTGATTTAATGATGCGGATCTACGTTCTTGGATTGCCTCAGTTTTAATAGTACCTACAGCTCCAGTCAAATCACTTTTTCTTTGCGTTCCATAACCTACAACAACAACCTCGGACAACTCCTCCGAATTATCTAATAGAGTTACGTCAATAGTCGCACGGTTTCTGACCGATTCTGTTTTACTTATCATCCCAACAGATGAAAAATTAATTACAGCGTTTTCCCCTGAACTAATTTTAATCGCATAGGTACCATCAGCATTTGTTACACTGCCATTTTGGGTCCCTTTTTCTGTCACCGAAACGCCTGGTATTCCAGTACCATCGGATGAACTTACTCTTCCTTTAACTTGCAAACTTTGCGCAAATCCTTGGAAAATTAACAACATAAACAACAATGTTAGTTGAATCTTTTTCATAGAAAATTGGTTTATAAATTAATTTTATAAACGAAATTCCATTTTTTAATTCAAAAGACTATCCTAGGTTAAGTAAGGATAGTTATAATTTTTCTTAGCAAAGCACAATAAACAGTCATATTGTGTGTATTTTCCAACAAAATTTAATTTAGCAAGTCAAAAAATTTCTGGCTCTAGTCTGAATTTTGGCTGTAAAATTATGATTAACCTAAGTTTTAGTCTTCATTAAAAGAACTTATCTTTTTAGGTCATAAAAAAGATTCTAAGCTTGGATATAGAAAATTGATTATTGCCCCACTTTTAAATTAAGCAATTCTCTCTACTCCTTGAAGACAAAGTGATTTTACTAGGTATTTTATGTAAAATCCCCTACGATTTAAAAATCCGATCCATTAAAATCCATTTTTCGCCCTTACCTGCCCAAGGTAGGGGCTTTTGAAATTTCCACATCAAGGCTTCCCATGCTGCGATTTTTGGATTAGTTGCATCAAATTCAGCTTTCTTTTCAAAGGTAAATTCATCCACTGTCTCCAAAATCATAAACATTCGATTTCCAGTTCGAAATATCTCGATGTTTAATACGCCCGCATCTATATCATGCTGGGTCACCTCCGGCCATGCATTTCCCGGTGCATGGAAGTGTTCATATTCCTTAATCAATGCTGGATCATCCACTAAATCCAATGCCAAACAAAATCGTTGCATATGCTTATTGTTTAAAATAATAGGTAAATGATTGAATAGTTTGCGTAGCAGCATCCTTTGAATTAGGGTACGGAAACGCTTCCGCAGAAACAAAACCTTCGTAGTTTATTTCTTGAAGAGCCTGCGCCACAGCATGAAAATCAGCATGTCCATTTCCTACTGGCCGACGATTGCTATCCGCAAAATGTACATGAATCACATATGCACCCGCCGCACGAATGCTCGCAGCCAAATCAACCTCCTCTATGTTCATGTGAAACAAATCAGCCAATAATCCCACATTCGAAATACCCCGTGCACTTAAAAAATCCACCCCATCACCGAGTGTATTAAGCAAATTGGTTTCATATCGATTTAATGGTTCATAGATAAGCGGAACGTTAAAATTAGCCGCATACTTTCCTAAATGGTTTAAGCCGAATGCCAACCAATCCATTGCCTGTTCTCTGTCTATTCCCGCCACCACATTTCCTTGCATTGAGCCAATGATGGCAGGTGCATTAAATGCTGCACCAAACGTGATCATTTTTTCTATAAATGCTACGGCCTTTTTCCGAATATGTGCATCCGGATCCGTTAAGGTTAATCCATGAATTACCTTGCCTGCACCCGTTCCGACGGCGGCTAGTGCCAACTGAAATTTAGCTAATTGAAGTTTAGTTTTTGACACATCGAAGGCATCTCCAGAAGCGGTAAATAATTCAACTGCATCAAATCCTAGTGAAGCCGCATGCGCTAAACTTGATTCTAAATCATCCCAATAAATCCAAGGGCCCACTTTTATCTCAGGTACCAAGGCAATCGTTGCGCAGGATTTTATCATATTAAGCTTGGTCAAAATCAACCATAATTTTTGTTATTCCCGTTGGATTTACCGCCCAATCAGCTAAGGCCGTACCTGCATCCGCCAAAGAAACAATTTTTGAGATAACGTCATCAACAGGAAATTTGCCCGCTTCTAAGTAGGCAATGACCTCAGGAAATTCCGTAGTACAATTTCGAGAACCTAAAATTTCGATTTCCTTTCGAACAAATAGGCCTGTGTTAAATTCAACGGCCGATTTTGCATAACCGATGCAAACGACCCGACCGGTATAAGCAACTTCATCAACCGCCGCACGATAGGTTAATGCATTTCCCACCGCCTCGATGATGACATCAGGCCCGTCTCCATCGGTGATGCATAGTAGCGCCTCATGTAAATCCTCCTGAGTTGTGTTGATGGTGTGCGCCACTCCGATTTTTTTGGCGATGGCCATTTTTGAATCATCGATATCAATCGCAATTACCTCAGCACCGCGATTTACCGCGGAAGCAATTGCCCCCATGCCCACAATGCCACAACCAATCACCGCAACCCGATCTTGATTACTTACCCTTCCGCGGGCGGCGGCATGAAAGCCAACGGTCAATGGTTCGACTAAAGCTAATTCTTTTAAAGATAGTTTCTCCGACGCAAATAAATCCTGCCATGGAATGGCGACGTATCTAGTCATCGCACCGGGACGTCTTACGCCCATGGTTTTATTATCTTGACACGCATTTCGATGACCTTTTCTGCATGAAATACATTTTCCACAATTTAAATAGGGATAAACCGTAACCTTATTTCCAATTTTGAATGAGTCCGGTACCAAATCACCCCGTTCTTCAATAGTTCCACCCACCTCATGGCCTAAAATATTGGGGTATTCTTGTAACTCAAATAATCCCTTAAATCCATTTAAATCTCCCCCGCAAAAGCCTACCATCCCGATTTTTATCAACACGTCATTAGGGCCCACCTGAGGTTTCTCAATTTCCCGAATCGCTGTTTGGCCGATGGCCGTTAAAAATAATGCTTTCATCTTGTTTTTGAATGAGGTAGGTTGTTTTCTGGTTGGCCCTCAAACCACATTAAATTTTTAACTGGTGCAATGGCATTTGCTAACTCCGCTAAAATCCCATCCGGAATTTTAAAATCTAAAGAAGCAATATTTCGTTGGATCGAATTCAATCGACACATGCCCACAATAGTCGTCGCTATGTCCGGATGATCCATCGCATAGCGCATGGCCACATCACTCAAGCGAACGCCATATTTTTTACAAATTTGTAGGAGGGTGGGTTGGATTGCCAACATCTCTTTTGGGGCATTGTGCCAGGCCGGAAGTGCTGCATCTGACAAAATCCGTTGCATGAGCGGAGCCGCATTCATTAAACCAAAGCCCTTTTCTTTGGACAAAGGAACTAGTTCGTCATTTATTTCATCCTGAAGCAGATTGTAATGTGCCCATGAAAGGACGGTATCGATTTCAACTTGCCGCGCAATTTCGGCTAAATAACGAACAGGTAAGCCTGTAATGCCAATAAACCGCGCTTTACCAGAAGCTTTTATTTTTTCAATTGCCGGCATGGCTTCATTTAAAATTTGCTCCTTGGAAACAAATTCGATGTCATGCAATTGGAATAAATCGACATGATCCATCTGTAAGCGCTGTAGGGATTCATCAATACTAGCCATGATTCGCTTGGTTGAAAAATCAAAAACCTGCAGGTCGTAACGACCGCATTTGGTCGCGACAAATAAATCATTTCGCTTTCCTTTTAAAGCCTTTCCCAAGCGCGTTTCCGCTAAGGTAATTCCGTAAAATGGAGATACATCAAAAAAATTAACACCATGATCAATCGCATAATGTACCGCCTGCATTCCTTCCTTTTCATCCACAACATCGAAAACGTTTCCCAGCGGAGACGCTCCATATCCCAATACAGAAACGAGTTCATTCGTTTTTCCTAATTTCCGGTATTCCATAGGTAATATAAAATAGGTTTAAAGAATCTGATAAACTTATGGGAAATTCCCAACAATTGAAAATTAATTTTAGAGATAAAACTAAAAGAGTACGGTGAAAAATCATACAAAAACCTAGATATTTGACAAAATAAAAATGACATTGAAAATCAGCCTACTTATTTTCCTTTGCTTATTGGGGTGTTCTCAATTACACGCGCAAAAAAATCAAGAACAGCGTAAGAGTCCTAATTTTGGGTGTACGTTCGAGGATGGACCTTTTCCAGCTAACATAATCGCTATTCAATCCGAGAAGCCTTTGAAAAGTTTTCCGTTTTCAACGGTTGTTGATATTCAAGGCTGTCAAGTCATTCATATTTCATTTGATAAAATTGATAAGGAGTTTGTTGCGAATTTTAGGCCAACTGATATCGATGATTCCGGGAACGTGCTCATTCGTGCTGAACGAGGACTTCGATATGAGATTCATTTAATTCTTCCCTAAAGTGAATGAGTCTCCGTTCTGCTATATTTTTTGACCCACTGTACTTTGGTAAAAATTTGATTTGATGTCTACAATTAATTCCATCATTCGGAGGGTATTTATGGCTTGTTTTTTTTTTTTAAGCCATGAACTTATCTGTCAAAGTCTAGAACAAAATATTCGAGGACGCATTGTTGACAAAGAAACACTTCAGCCGTTAGCTGGTGTAAGTGTGCGAATTTCCCCTCACCAACAAGTTGTTTTTTCAGATTCGATGGGGAGATTCAATTTTACAAGAACTCCGATAGGTCGCTATAAAGTTACTTTTTCCCGATTGGGCTATGTTCCGTATGAAATACCCATGATGGAGGTCACCAGTGGTAAAGAGATAGTTCTTCCGATCGAAATGGAGGAAAAAGTTGTTTACCTACGTGAGGTGAGAATTGTTGCTGAGAAGCGAAAGGATCAGGCTTTGAATGAATCGGCTTTAATTAGTACGCGGCAATTTTCATTGGCTGAAGCAAATAGATATGCCGGTGGATTTCAAGATCCGGCACGAATGGCTTTGAATTTTGCAGGTGTTAGTAATGCCGGTTCAGATCAAAATAATGAAATCATTATCCGAGGAAATTCACCAAAAGGCTTATTGTGGCGTATGGAGGGTATTGAAATTCCCAATCCCAATCATTTTGGTGATGGTCAAGGGTCAACGAGTGGAATTATTTCCATGATTAATTCGACAAGTTTAGCGAACTCTGACTTTATGACTTCTGCATTTCCTGCGGAATATGGAAACGCGTCTTCCGGTGTATTTGATTTACGTTTTCGCCGAGGAAATAATGAGAAATTAGAGTGGATGGCCCAACTTTCTGTGGTTGGAATTGATTTAGCATTGGAAGGACCCTTGGGAAAACAGGGTGGTTCTTACCGAGTAGGTGCGCGGTATTCAACGTTAGAATTACTCTTAAAATCGGGTTTGGTACGTATTAATACGGGAAATTTCAAGCCTGCGTATCGTGACGTTAACTACACGATTGAGGTTCCACTTAAAAAGGCTGGTACGCTTAGCTTTTGGGGCTTAATGGGCTCCAATGACACTGAGGATGAAAAAATTAAGACGAGGGAATATTCTTCTGGATTCATAGGTGTTTTTGGCGTAGGGCATAAACTACCCATGAAGCATGGAAATTTATCTAGTAACCTGGCCTTTACACAAGAATCTACCCAATTTGATCGAGATGAAATTTTAAATTCGCAATGGAGGAGTATTCGAAATCAGTCCTATCGTTACCCCAATTGGCGGCTTAATTCCACCTATTTACATAAAGTGTCAAGTGCTACAACGTTAAAACTAGGTTTTATTCTCAGTAGGTTAGGTTTTGATCTACAAGAAAATCGTTGGAATGGTAGGGCTCTCGTGAATTATTTACAGGAATCCGATGCGACTTATTATTCGCAAGTATTTACACAGGTAACCCAAAAATGGACTCCTTTTCTTCAAAGTACCATCGGACTTCACGCGTATCATTTTAGTTTAAATGGGGCAAAGGCACTGGAACCGCGCATGGCTATTTCATTCCAAAATCAGACGGGTGGCCGATTTGGCCTGGGTCTTGGTTGGCATTCCCGTTTAGAGCCGCTTTCCGTTTATTTATATAAAAGGTACCCAAGTCCGGGAATATTTGTTCAACAGAATAAATCCATAATTCCTTCGCGTTCCATGCATCAAGTGCTTTCGTTTGACCAACTGCTAGGGGAGTCGACCCGACTAAAAATTGAAGCATATTGGCAGGATATTCAAAAAGTACCTATTGACTCAGCGCGAAATGGTGTTTTTTCGATGGTCAATTACAGCTCAGGAATTCCTTCTCAAGTATTGGTTAATGAGGGAAAAGGAATAAATAAAGGGTTGGAATTTACGTTGGAGCGATTTTTTGCGAATGATTTTTATTACTTACTCACGGCTTCATTGTTTGACTCAAAATACCAGAACAGAAATTTAATATGGCGAAATACACAGTTTAATAATTTGTTTGCTGCGAATCTGTTGGTAGGTAAAGATTTCCAATTGAATAAACAAAAAACGCTATCGATCAATTTTCGCTACATGTTGCGTGGCGGTAATCGATATACGCCCGTCAATTTGCCCGAATCCATTAAAAGAAATACAACCATATTGCAGTCGGCAAAAATCAATGAGGCTCAATACCCTAATTTTAACCGACTTGATTTTTCACTTGCTTATAAAATTAATCGTAAAGGGCATACTTGGTCTATTCGAGCGGACGTACAAAATAGTTTGAATACCAATAATGTGATTGAAGAACGGTATGATTCGGCGATAAAAGCGCTTGCGTACCGCTATGCTTTGCCGATGGTACCCATTTTGAGTACGCGGTTAGATTTTTAGAGAACTGAGTATATCACTTTTTAGTAACTTCGTAAATCCTGTAATTTTAGTTAGTCATTATCCTGATGAAATATTTAATCTGCTGTTTAATTATGCTTAATTCTTGTGCTCCTGTACCTTCTACTAAAGGATCTTTTGGTTTTGATTTGGAATTTCTTAAAAAAAGTGAACCTGAAATACTTGTTTTGGAGGATGAAAAAGGAGATGCCAAAGTGATTATTTCACCAGCCTTGCAAGGTCGGGTGATGACGAGCACGGCGGGAGGAGACAAAGGAATTTCGTTCGGTTGGCTTAATTATGATTTATTAGCTTCGCGCAAGATTTCCAAGCATATGACGGCCTTCGGAGGGGAGGAGCGTTTTTGGTTAGGCCCGGAGGGAGGACAATTTTCTGTCTATTTTAAGCAGGGCAAAGATTTTTCGTTTGAAAATTGGCAAGTTCCCAAAGAATTAGATTCTTCTCCTTTTGAAGTCCAATCTGCGACAAAAACAGAAGCTAAATTTGTGCAAAATATGTATTTTCAGAATTACATTGGAAATGATTTATACTTACGCGTAAATCGGGATATACGCTTATTAACTCCCGCGAATATTCAAACTTTGATTGAAATTAATCCATCAGGCGACCTAAAAATGGTCGGTTTTGAAACGACTAATTCGATTACGAATACAGGGGAAAAGCAATGGAATGAGACGCATGGGATGCTTTCTATTTGGATATTAAGTATGTTAAACGCGACGGAGAAAACAGTTGTGGTGGCACCATTCAAAACGGATGGGAAAGGGCCCATCTATACGGATGATTATTTTGGTCAAGTTCCATCCTCAAGATTGCGGAATGAAAATGGCGTTATTTTCTTCAAGGCAGATGCGAAGTACCGAAGTAAAATAGGTATTTCACCTGCGCGGGCTTTGCCGTTTATTGGGAGTTATGATGCTGAAAAACAGGTTTTGACGGTGGCTCAATTTGATTTGCCGAATGATCATTCACCCTATTTGAATGGGAAATGGGAGCTTCAAGCTGATCCATTACAGGGTGACGCTGTAAATGCATATAACGATGGCATTAACAATGGTACTCAGCTAGGCCAATTTTATGAAATTGAGAGCTCATCACCAGCTGCGGCATTGCAACCAGGAAAAACCTTGACACACCACCACCGAACGATTCATTTTACGGGGGACAAAAATGCATTAGATAAAATCAGTTTGCATGTATTTGGTATTCGCGTGGATCAAATAAAATAAGTTATCTGTTGGTTGAATTTATCGAAAAGTTAAATAGTAACCTTTTTGCCAGTTTTGACAGCTTTATAAATAGCGTCTACAATCCGCAAATCTTGTAAGCCCTCTTCGCCATTCATGGGAATGATGGGTTGCTTGCCGTCCAAAATAAATTTCGCCATTTCATCCATTTGGACTGTTTGATGGTTTACATGTGGAAATTCAATTTCACCTTGATGCGTTCGAGCCATAATGGGGCCATAGCCAGTGGCTGGTTTCAGCTCCGCAAATCCCTTTGTCCCATCCAAGAAAAAGCGATCCAAATTATTCAAGGCATAGGTAGATAAACAGGAGGCAATTGCGCCACTGGGAAAACCCATTTGAAATTGAATGGTCTCGTCAACACCCTCTTTAAATTTATTAAAATCTGTCTTTGTTTCTTGGGCTGTGACCCAGATAGGTTCTTCTCCAATCATATAGCGTGCTCCGTTCACAGAATAGATACCAATATCCATCATGGATCCTCCTCCAGCTAAGGCTTTATTTAATCTCCATTGTTTGGGGTCGCCAATGACAAAACCCGACAGGCCTTGGAAAAATAAAATCTGACCAAATTCGCCTTCTCGACGCTTGCGAACTACTTCTAATGTCTTGGGTTCTAGATGCATGCGGTAGCCAACTACTAATTGTACTCCAGCTTTCTTGCAATAATCCACCATTTCTTTTCCTTCCTTCGCATTTAGGGCCATCGGTTTTTCTACAATGACGTGTTTTCCGGCTCGCGCTATTTGAATAACGTTATCCTTGTGTAAGGCATTGGGTGTGGTGATATAAACCGCATCAATTTCTTGGTTGGCTTTAATCTGATCCACCGTTTCGTAGGAATATCGGCTAGACTCGGGAACTTGATATTTCGCTCCCCAGGCAGCTAATTTAGTAGGTGTTCCACTGATTAATCCTGTGATTTTCACGCGGGGACATGCTTGTATTGCTTTGGCTACTCGATCGCAATATCCACCTAATCCCATCAAGGCTACGCGGAGGATTGGACCATCCGCTGTTTTTGATTCCTCGACTGGCGTATTGGCCAATTTGAAATTTTCAAGTTCTTGTGAAGCCGTAGCTGCAAAGGGTGCAGCCATCATGGGTATAGAAAGTGACTGTAGGAATTTTCGACGAGAACGCATGGTATTCAAGGGTTAAAAATGGGTGTTAATCTTTAAATTGACGGGATTGTGACAAATCTGATTTTGGAAAATCAGCTGGAATAGGGATATCTACCTTTCCTGTTGCCGCCCACTGGGTACCACGTAATAGGCTAGTGATAAATCCAACGCAGTTTACTGAATAATCCGCATGGCCCATAGGCGTGTGAAAAACACGTCCTTTTCCGTATTTGATTGTCAACAACATGGGTTCATGTCGGCCTGATCCCTTATTTTCCACCGCAGAAAAGGCAGTTCCCAAGACCTCCATATTTTCTGCGGGGCCTCTTAACCGATCATACATTTCATCTTGCGTATGCATCCAAGTTGTTGGCATACCCTTAGTAATGGGATGATTTGCATTGCGAATGGTAATTTGAAATTCTTTTTGGGGCCCATGGGAACCTGCCCGACCAGGACTTGAGTCGCGTACTTCTTTGTTATTTAGGTCAAAATATACATAAGGACCGTCTTTTTCTGTTCGATTGCCCCAACCGCCTATTCCGATCATTTGATTATAGGCTGACCATTCTGGAAATGAATTATCTGCAGCATGTAGGACTACTAATCCGCCACCATTTTTAATAAATTGGTCAAAATCTGCTTGTGTTTCCTTGGGCCATGGTGCGGCATTCCAACCAAAATTACAAATCACGACATCGTAGGCTTTAAAATTGGGATGAAAACTTGAATCCATTTGTGATTTAGGAAGATCGACTGAGGCAGAAACGCCAGGAATCACATACTTAGTCAGATACTCCTTTCCATTCCAAGTAGTCTTTGTTCGTTGAACATCTACGGTAAATTTCCCCGTTTCCTCTAAATAACGCTTCATCATAAACGTTATTTTCGCCCATTGATCATGGTTGTTTTGACCGTCAACGATTAAGGTTTTAATGGGTGATTTTTTAAATGGTGCCGCGTTGCATGTAGGCGAAACAATTGTCAACAAGCTAATCTGAAGTAGGACGAACATCATCCACAAGTAAGGTTTCTTTTTCATAGGTCAAAGGGTGATGCGTTGCAAAAAATTGATTTAAATAGGTTTGGTCCGAATTTAAATTTTCTTTTTTTCCTTTGCAATATTTTGATGTTTTTGTTTTGAATGAAATATTTTTAACTTCGAAAACATTCAAAATTGTAGTTAAAATTAGCTGCAGTCATTTACTAGATTACTCCAAATGCTGAAATATTTTCTTTATTGGATCCAAGTCATTTTGTATGTTGGGCGCTTGTTTCTTTGGATTCAATTAGAGCGTTGGAAAAATCCGCAAAAGGTTTTTATTGGTATAGCTATGGATGGCGACTTAGGGGATATGGTTGCCTCTGAGCCTATTTTGCCTGAGTTGGCCGCTAAATATCATCCCGTACATATAACTTGGATTTGCCACCCATCTTATTTTCCTATTTTTCAATTTCATCCATTGGTCGACCGCATGTGGGAGCAAAAGTTTACCTTACTTACACATATACTACTTCGTTTAAATCCATTTGATCATTTTTACGCTTTGCATTTGTCAGATTTTAGGCAAGATTCGGTAACCAAAATTAGCATCAAAAACCCCAAGGCAGATGCGCTTAACCTTCGGTTAGACAACTATTACAACGAACACACGTTGTTAGAAGTCGCATCGCAGTTGGCCGATTTAGGAAAATTAAACATACAACCCCAGCTTTACCTAGATCAGATTCCGTATTCTTTGCCGTTTGAGGGTGCATATTGGGTAATTCATACCAAATCAAATAATGGAATGCGTGACTGGCGCGATGATTATTGGTTGTCCTTACTCAATTTTGCGATGGACACTTGGTCTATTCAATGTGTTGAAATTGGCCAAAAAAATCCATTGCCTTTTGAGAGACCTGGCTTTACAAGCTTGGTTGGCAAAACCTCACTCATCGATTCCATGAAAATTATCCGAGGGGCTTCTTTTTTTATTGGCTTAGATTCTGGCCCCACGCACATGGCAAATGCATTTAAAATTCCTGCGCTAGTTATTTGTGGCGAATTTGCAAATTTCAAGACGTATCGTTCCTATTCGGGGGCATATCAAAATCCGGATGTGGCTAACATATTATTTAATCCCAGTGGGAAAGCGGATGGATTGTCTCTAGAAACAGTTAAAACAGCCTTATTTGACGCCGTCCAAAAAACACAAATAAATCTTGAAAAATTATAAGTAAAGTTTTAGCTTTAGGCCTTAATTGAAAACCTCTAAACACCTATGAAAAATAAAAAAACGCTACCCGCACGTCGCGACTTTCTTAAGTCCGCATCCTTAGCCTCAGCAGGCTTTATGATTGTTCCCCGTCATGTTCTAGGGGGAAAAGGTTTTTTGGCACCTAGCGACAGGCTTGTCGTTGCCGGAATTGGCGTAGGTGGTAAAGGGAAATCAGATTTAAAGCATTTTTATGAAAGTGGTAAAGCCGATATTGGCTATTTATGTGATGTTGATGATCGCATGGCTAAAGATTCCGTAGCGGCTTATCCCAAAGCAAAATATTATAAAGATTGGCGTGTGATGATGGATAAAGAGTCGAAAAATTTCGATGCTGTTTCTGTATCTACACCTGATCATAACCACGCGGTACAAGCCATGGCCGCTATGCAATTAGGGAAGCACGTATATGTGCAGAAACCAATGACGCACGATATTTACGAGGCGCGCATGCTGACTCAAGCTGCTGAGAAATACAAAGTGGTTACCCAAATGGGAAATCAAGGGTCTTCGGGGGATGGTGTACGCCAACTCGTTGAATGGTATGATGCTAAAATTATAGGCGATGTGCATACGGTTCAAATTTGGACAAATAGACCCATTTGGCCACAAGGTATTCCTTGGTCGACAGCTAAGCCACCAGTTCCTTCTGAATTAGATTGGGATTTATGGTTAGGTACGGCTCCTTATAAAGATTATGTAGAAAATTTAATTCCAGGTTCTTGGCGCGGTTGGTGGGATTATGGCACCGGTGCTTTAGGAGATTTAGGTTGTCATCTAATGGAAGCTCCTTTCCGGGTATTGGGCTTAAAATACGCATCTGATGTTCAAGCAAGTGTTAGCAGTGTCTTTACTGCTTTTGGTAAACGTGGCGTATTTTTAGATTCATGTCCCCCAAGCAGTCATGCTACCTTAACTTTTCCTAAAACAAATAAAACGAAGGGTCCTGTTACCATGCATTGGATGGATGGTGGAATTAAACCTGAACGTCCAGAAGAATTAGGACCTGATGAAATGTTTGGTGATGGTAATTCCGGCATCTTGTTTATTGGTACCAAAGGGAAGATGATGGCTAGCGAATATGCTGCCAATCCACGATTACTGCCATTATCACGCAACCAAGAAGTCAAAGTACCTCAAAAACTAGCGCGTGTAAAAGGAAGTTCGGAAGGCCACTACGCGCAATGGGTAGAAGGAGCGATTGCAGGTTATGGAAATAGCACATTAAGCTCGCCTTTTGAATTAGCAGGTCCTTTGACAGAAGCTATATTGATGGCGAATTTAGCGATTCGCGTTGCCGATATGCCTTTCCCTCGCAAAACAGGAAACGGCATGCATTATCCAGGGTCTAACACAAAATTATTGTGGGATAACCAAAATATGCGGGTAACGAATTTCGACGCGGCTAATCAATTCGTGCAACGTACGTATCGACCAGGTTGGTCTTTAGGAGTTTAATTGGGTTAAATCCCTGATTTTTTTGGCAGAGAAGCCTATTTTTTGGTTTGACAATTAATAAGCCAACTTATAATTATAACCATATATTTATTTAACCTCTATTCATTATGTCCATGAAAACAAAAGGATTATTTCTATTAATTCTGCTCTCGCTGAGCATTATTAGCTTTAATCAACCCGAAGTACCGAAGTTAATTCCCATTCAAAACAAAACGCAAATTGCGCTCATTGGTGGAAATTTAGGTTCTCGAATGATTAATTACGATCATTTCGAAACCGAATTGCACTTGCGTTATCCGGAAAGTCAGCTTTCTGTTCGGAATCTTTGTGACGGTGGTGATACGCCAGGTTTTCGCCCACATTCTGCACGAAACCTACCTTGGACCTTTCCTAATGCAGAACAATTTCAAGATGAATATGCGAATAAATCAGGTAGCGAAGGACATCTAGAATCGCATGATGTGTGGCTAGGCCGACTAAAAACAGATGTTGTAATCGGATTTTTCGGGTTTTCTGAATCGTTTGAGGGGATAGCTAAAATTCCACGATATAAAAGTGAGTTAACCGCATTTATAAAACATACACGCGCACAAAAATACAATGGTGTCTCGGCGCCTACCTTAGTTTTGGTGTCGCCAATCGCTTTTGAAGATTTAACTGCGTTGTATGATGTACCTAAGGGAACGGTTGAAAATAGTCGGCTTGCCCAATACACTCAAGCAATGAAGGAAGTTTGCCAAAAAGAAAACGTTCTATTTATCGATGTTTTTACACCTTCCAAAGCTTGGTATGCGGCTAGTAAAGCGCCTTTAACGATTGATGGTATTCAGTTAAACAATGAAGGATATCAGAAATTGGCAGTTTATTTGACTGATAAGGTATTTGGAAAAAAGATTCAAGCAAATGAGTCGCGCCGAGCTGATGTTTATGAGGCTGTGGCGGAGAAAAATTGGATGTGGCACAACGATTTTAAAATCCCGAATGGGGTTCACGTATATGGCCGTCGTTACAATCCTTTTGGTCAAGATAATTATCCAGCTGAAATTGAAAAAATTCGTCAAATGACTGATAATCGGGAACGTGCTATTCAAGCCGCTATCCACGGTAAGTCCTTTGATTTAGCTGCTGCAGATGCCCAAACAAGGCCCCTCGACCCAGTTAAAACGAATTTTAATCCAGAAAAAAATGGCAGTTTAACTTATTTACTCGGTCAAGACGCACTTAAGGCCATTAAAGTGGCACCTGGTTACAAAATTGACCTATTTGCTTCCGAGACGGAATTCCCAGATTTAGCGAAACCCGTGCAAATGACGTTTGACAATAAAGGTCGTTTATGGGTAGTTTGTATGCCTAGCTATCCTCATTATAAGCCCGGAGATCCCAAACCCAACGATAAAATTATTATCCTAGAGGATACCAATAACGATGGAAAAGCCGATAAACAAACGGTATTCGCTTCGGGATTACATGTGCCCGTTGGCATGGAGATTGCCCACAATGGAGTTTACGTTAGCCAAGGGACAAATCTCGTATTTTTGCAAGACACGAATGGTGACGACCGTGCGGATAAAAAAGAAGTTATTCTCAGCGGATTTGATGACCACGATACGCACCACGAAATCAGTGCTTTTGTAACGGATGAATCCGGAGCAATCTACATGGGCGAAGGTGTATTTTTGCACACGAATGTGGAAACACCTTATGGAACCGTACGCGCAACTAATGGCGGATTTATGCGCTATAATCCAGCGCGTAAACATTTAGAGCGCGTAGCTCAATTATCTATTCCAAATCCTTGGGGCATCGCTTTTGATAAGTGGGGACAGAATTTCTTCGGTGAAACGTCAGGTCCTGATGTGCGTTGGATGATGCCAGGTTCAACTAAAAATCGCTATGGTCAAACTGGCCATAAATCGTTCAGTTTAATTGAGGAAAAGCATTTGGTTAGGCCAACTTCAGGCCTAGAATTTGTCTATAGCAGGCATTTTCCTGATGAGGTTCAAGGTGATTTTTTAATCAATAATACCATTGGATTTTTAGGGATGAAGCAGCACCAATTGACCGATAAAGGTACGGGTTATGCGTTCAAGCACCGCCAAGATTTAATCGTCGGTGAAGATCGTAACTTCCGTCCGGTCGATATGGAATTTGCACCTGATGGATCACTTTATGTGATCGATTGGCACAATATATTAATTGGCCACATGCAACATAATGCAAGGGATCCATTGCGTGATCACTCGCATGGTCGGGTTTATCGCATTACATATCCGTCCAGACCTTTGGTGGTTCCCGCTAAAGTAAGTGGCGCGTCGATTGATGAATTATTGGAAAACTTAAAATTGCCGGAGTATCGGACGCGTTACCGCGTTCGTCGGGAATTGCGTGGTCGTAATGCTGCGGAAGTTATGCCTCGCGTTCGCGCTTGGGTGGCAAAATTAAATGCCCAAGACCCTAATTTTGAACATAACTTATTGGAGGCATTATGGGTTAGTTGGGGCTTTAATAAAGTAGATCAAAGCTTATTAAATCGATTATTACAAGCCAAAGATTACCATGCACGTGCTGCTGCCGTTCGCGTATTGCGTTATTCGGGACATCAAGTTGTAAATCAACCTGCATTATTGGCAAAAGCAGCTCAAGACGATCATGGTCGGGTGCGCATGGAAGCTTTTGTTGCAGCTTCCTGGTTACCTAAAGAAAAAGCAAATCCAATATTCAATATAGCAAAAACGAAACCTTTGGATGAATGGATGGATAAGCCTTTTGAGATTGCGGTAGCACATGCCAATGGCGTAAACGTTGTCAAGAAAAAAGAGGTTGCGTTGACTTCTGATTTAAAAGGTAAGGATTTGGATTTATATCTAGAGGGTAGTAAAATCTATGCCAAAGAAGGCTATTGCACAACCTGTCATCAAAGTAATGGAAAGGGCCTATCTGCTTCAGGTTTCCCTCCTTTAGCTAATTCGAAATGGTCAGTTGGCAGTGAAGAACGCCTCATCAAACTTGTTCTAAAAGGACTCATGGGACCTATGGAGGTTAATGGGGTTAAATACAGCGGACAAGTTCCTATGACACCTTACGGTGGATTATTGAATGATCGGGAAGTGGCAGCAGTGCTTACCTATGTGCGAAATTCATTTGGGAATAAAGCCTCGGCAGTTGATCCAATGAAGGTCAAAGCGGTTCGTGCATCTGTAGCTTCTAAAAAAGATATATACAACGCCTCACAACTTCTTGAGGAACATCCATTAGAGAAATAAACCAATGAAGAAATTTAGCTATTTACTCGTTTTAGCCCTTTGCTTGGGTTCTTATTTTTCCTTTTCCCAAAACAAAAAACCCCTAGTCGTTTTTGTTTGTGGCGATCATGAATACAGCGGTGAGAGTACTTTGCCCTTGTTGGCCAAAGCCCTGGAAACAAATTACGGGTTTCGGACTAAAATCTTAACCTCTTATCCCGATCAAAATGCTGAACGCGATATTCCGGGTTTAGATGCTTTAGCTGAGGCGGATTTGGCTGTATTTTTCTTGCGTTGGAGGCTTTTACCTGCCGACCAAGTGGCTAAGATTGAAGCGTATATGAAATCTGGGAAACCGATAATGGGATTTCGTACGTCGACACACAGTTTCAATTATCCTAAAGGAGATCCATTGGAAAAGTTTAATGGTTGGGCTGAGCAAGCATTCGGAGCTCCTCCGGGTTGGGGCGGTGTCTCTAAGCATACGCATTACGGACACAATGCATCTACAGATGCGAGCATAAATCCCCAAGCAGCAAAACACCCTATTTTGACGGGGGTGGACCCTAAGTTTCATGTTCGCTCTTGGTTATATCGGGTTTTACCAGATTATCCTGCGAAGGGAACTGAGTGGTTACTTATGGGAGATGCGGTGGATCCAGATAAGCCGGCAACGACTCAACCGATTGCTTGGACGTGGAAAAATCAGTTTGATGCGCGGGTGTTTTTTACAACGATGGGGCATCCAGAGGATTTTGCAGTTGAGCCATTCCAGCGTTTAATTGTTAATGCCATTCATTGGGAATTGGGCTTAAAGGTGCCTAAAAAGTGGCCAGGTAAATTAGAAATAAATGTTCCTTACCGAGGAATGGTTAAATCAAAATAAGAAATTATGAAGTATAAGATTGCAATGAATACGCTGGTTTATGGGCCAGATATGAATGAGTCCATCATCCAGCACCTAGCTTACATCAAGGAAGTTGGGTATGACGGAGTTGAAATCCCCATTTTTGTCACTGATATTGACTATTGGATACCTTGGAAGAAGGAGATTGATCGCTTAGGACTTGAGGTTTTTACAGTTACCTTTTTGGGTGCTGATATGAATACGATTTCGGCAGATGCAAACGTTCGCCAAAAAGGGGTTGATTTCTTGAAAAAAGCAGTGGATATTACTGCCTATTTAGGTGCTTCCTACCTTTCAGGTCCATTTCATTCAGCTTTGGCAGTATTTTCTGGGGCTGCTCCCACACAACAAGAATTGGATTGGTCTAAAGAAAGTATGTTGGCTGTTGCCGACCACGCACAATCAAAAAACGTTATTCTAGGCTTAGAATATTTGAATCGCTTTGAGAATTATGTTGTCAGTTGTGCAGATCAATTGTATGCGTTGGTAAAAGCCATCAATCACCCGAACGTGAAAATCATGTTTGATACTTTTCATGCCCATATTGAGGAGTTTAATACGGGAGAAGCGATGGTACGCATTGCTGATGAAGTGGGACATATTCAATTGTCTGAGAGTACGCGAGCCACATTAGGGGAGGGGCAAGTGCGTTGGGATAATGTTTTTGACGGACTATCTCGAATGAACTACACGGGTTGGTTAGTAGTAGAGGCTTTTACTCCTTTGTTGCCAGCGGCTTGTATTTGGCGTAAAAACTATACGACAGAAGCGGAATTAGTCAAAAAGAGTTACGAACATATTCAAAAGTATTTAGGTGCATAATCAAAAGATTTATGGAAAATAATCGTCGAGATTTTCTCAAACTAAGTGGACTTACGGCTGTGGGCATGACGCAAAAATGGTCTATGAAAGATTCAGATATGGCTAAAGCGCCAGCGTCAATAGCTCCCAAGCAATTATTCAATATGTCTGGATATGCTGCCCCTAAATTAGATGTTGTTCGCATTGGATTTATTGGTTTAGGTAATCGAGGTTCAGGTGCAATCACACGGGTGAATCGTATTGAAGGAGTTCAAACCACGGCAATTTGTGATGTTCGCGTAGAAAAGGCACAGGCGGGCGCAAAAGCGCTCAAAAAAATGAATATTGAGCCGGTTATTTATACTGAAAAGGAGGATGCGTGGAAGGAGATGTGCCAGCGGGACGATATTGATTTAGTCTATATTTGTACGCCATGGGATTTACACACGCCGATGGCGGTTTATGCCATGAAACAAGGGAAGCACGTCGCCATTGAGGTGCCTGCTGCGACGACCTTGGAAGAGTGCTGGCAACTGGTTGAAACTTCTGAAAAAACGAAGAAGCATTGCATGATGCTTGAAAACTGTTGTTATGATTTCTTTGAGTTGTTGACATTGAATATGGCCCGACAAGGCTATTTTGGGGAGATTTTACATGTGGAGGGTGCTTACATTCATGATTTATTGAGTGCAAACTTTAAGCAGAATCAGTATTATGATAATTGGCGTTTGAAATCGAATCTTCGGAATGGGAATTTATACCCGACTCATGGATTGGGGCCTATTTGTCAATTGCTTAATATTAATCGTGGGGATCAAATGGATTACCTCGTTTCTATCCAATCGAACGATTTTTCAATGCATAACATGGCGGTCGAGTTGGCCAAAAAAGACGCTTATTTCAAGGATTTCGTAGATAAAAAGTTCCGTGGCAATATGAACACCACATCGATTCGAACCCAAAAGGGAAAAACAATCATGGTTCAACATGATGTTTCAAGCCCACGTCCATATTCCCGTATTCATTTATTGAGTGGTACAAATGGTGTTGCCATGAAATATCCAGAACCTGGTCGGATCTCAAATCATCACCATGAATGGGTGAAACCTGAGCAAATGGCGGAATTGGAGAAACAATTTGCTCCGCCTATCATTGCGAAAATAGGTGAATTAGCGAAGAAAATTGGTGGCCATGGGGGCATGGATTTCATGATGGATTGGCGTTTAATTGATTGTTTACGCAATGGTTTGCCTTTAGATCAGGATGTTTATGATGCGGCAGCCTGGAGTTCGATTGTTCCCTTAAGTGAAATGTCGGTGAATAATCGCTCAAAAACCATTGATATACCTGATTTCACGCGCGGCTCTTGGAAAACAAATAGCCCAGTGGATATTACGTTGAGTCAAGGAGGGACAACTGGCGTGAAGGCTGTTTCCTAAGAGTTAACTTATTTTTCTAATATTTTTCCTTTGCTAGGACCTCTTTTAAAATAAACTTTTTTTTTCAAGTGTGATCACAAATTTATGTCGCACTAAACCTTCAAAAAATGACTAAGAATCTCTTAATTGTTTTGTTTTTGACGCTATTTACAGGTTTGACTACCTATGCCGAGGACTATAAAGCGTCTTTATTTGGTATTAAATCAAACGGAACTACGTTAAATACCACCAGTATTCAAAAAGCCATTGATTACATTCATGAAAAAGGTGGCGGCCGACTCGTCTTCTACGTTGGCAGATACCTAACTGGAAACATTCAGTTAAAATCCAATGTAACGATTCACTTGGAGGAAGGGGCTATTTTACTTGGGTCCACGAATATTTACGATTATAATTTAGCGGAGCGTTTCCCTTCGTTAATTAGTGCGACTAAGGCTGATCACATTGCGTTGACGGGTAAGGGAGTAATTGATGGGCAGGGCAGGGACGTAGCTTATCAAGTTTCGGATCAGGTTCAAAAAGGTATATTAAAAGATGCTTTGGTGAATGATCGTTCTGCTCTTTGGCGACCAAAGGCAATTTATTTTCGGGAATGTACCAATGTTGACATTACGGGTATTGTCATTAAAAATGCAGCTGAGTGGGTCCTTGTTTGTGATCAATGCACGTACCTGAAGATCGATCGAATTACGGTTGACAGTAAGGCTTTTTGGAATAATGATGGTATTGATATTGTTGATTGCCAGCACGTTATTATTTCCAATTCTTTTATTGATTCAAGTGATGATGCGATTTGTTTCAAATCGCATGACCCAACCAAAATGTGCGATGATGTTGAGGTTAGAAATTGCGTTGCTCGGTCTAGTGCGAGTGGAATTAAATTTGGGACGGTGACATCTGGAGGGTATAAAAACTTTAAAATTATCAATAATAAGGTTTATGATACCCATCGCTCAGCTATTACAATTGCTACTCCAGATGGGGGTGTGGTCGAAAATATTTTGGTAGATAGTTTGTATGCGTATAATGTTGGCAATGCCATTTACCTGCGCATAGGAGCTCGCTGGAACAAAGGACGCGTGGGCAGTATGAGTAATATACGTATTCAAAATATGTACTGCGAAATTGCGGAGGGAAAGGCTGATGCGGGTCGCGAGTACGAGGGCCCTATTGAGGATTTGCCACGTAATATTTCACCTGCGAGTATTGTAGGTTTGCCAGGTCAATACATTTCGGATGTTACGTTACGCAATATCCACCTGGTTTATCCGGGTAATAGCAATCCTGCGTATGCTTTTCGCGGCCTTCTGCCGGCTGAATTGGATAGCATTCCTGAAATGCCCGCGGCATACCCTGAGTTTTCTCAATTTAAGGAATTACCCGCTTGGGGATTGTATGTACGTCACGCTAAAAATTTGACCTTAGAAAATATCACGTTCACGGCTAAATTAAAGGAGTATCGTCCTGCACTGGTGTTTGATGATGTCCTTGGTGGACGTTTAACAGGATTACGCTATGAGGAACCGGTTAAAAAGAAAAAGCAGGTACACTTTTATAAAACCAAAGATATAATTCAAACAAAATGAAAAACACACTAATTGTTCTGTTTTCAGTCATTTTTGGTTTTTCACTTACAGCGAAGGACTTTACCGTAAGTGATTTTGGAGCTAAAAATGATGGATTTACCATCAATACATCTACCATTCAAAAGGCTATTGACTTTGTCCACGAACAAGGGGGCGGCCGGCTTATTTTTGAAACCGGCTCCTATGTCACAGGGAGTATTTATTTAAAGTCGAATGTGACGCTTCATTTGGAACAGGGGGCTACGATTTTGGGTTCAACAAATCCATTTGATTATATAAAAGATGCCAAAATCGGATGGATGTCCATGATTTTTGCGGTTAATCAAGAAAATATAGGGATTACAGGGAAGGGTACTATTAATGGGCGCGGCTTTTTGACGGCCTATAATATGGTGAATTACATTCATCGGGGGATCTACACGGATCCTTTGAAGTATGACCGACCGAATGAAACGAATCGGCCACAAAATATCTATTTCCGGGAATGTAAAAATATTCGAATTGTGGATATTACGTTGCGCGATCCGGGTAGCTGGAATCAAACCTAT
The DNA here is from genome assembly GCA_945883625.1 of Spirosoma fluviale. Lineage (GTDB taxonomy): Bacteria > Bacteroidota > Bacteroidia > Cytophagales > Spirosomataceae > Aquirufa > Aquirufa fluvialis_E. The sequence continues at coordinate 2,622 of CAMCXW010000008.1, read as the reverse complement.
GACCAATGTCAAAATCTATATGTGGATCATATTTATGTGGATAGTAAGTCATATTGGAATAATGACGGAATTGATATCGTGGATTGCGATGGGGTGGTTATTAAAAACTCTTATTTTGATGCAGCGGATGATGTCATCTGTTTTAAGTCGCATTCGGCGGAGCATATGTGTCAAAATGTGGTCGTAGATAATTGCGTCGGGCGATCGAGTGCTAATGGACTAAAGTTTGGGACGGTGTCTCGGGGTGGCTTTAAAAATTTCAAGATTACCAATTTGACGATATTTGATACGTTCCGTTCCGCAATCACCTTAGCGGCTGTAGACGGCGGGGAGATTGAAAATATTGTAATTGATGGGGTTCGGTCCATCAATACGGGGAATGTCATTTACTTAAGGCTCGGAGATCGCTGGGCAAAAGGAAAAAAGCCTTACATGAAAAATGTGACTATTTCGAATGTTTATGCGGAGGTTCCATTGACCAAGCCGGATGCTGGGTATAATTATGAGGGTCCCGTGGAGGATTTGCCTCGAAATATTTCACCGGCTAGTATCGTTGGCTTAGTGGAAAATAAAATCCAAGGTGTTCACTTGAAAAATATTCAAATTGTATATCCTGGTGAGGGGAATCCATTGTATGCCAAACGAGGTCTGAGTGCTGAGGAGTTAGACGGCGTACCTGAAATGCGGGATGCCTATCCCGAATTTTCTCAATTTAAAGAACTGCCTGCTTGGGCCTTTTATGTGCGACATGCGGAAGGGGTAAGCTTTGAAAATGTGACCTTTACGGCAAAAAAGAAGGATTATCGTCCGAGTGTCGTTTTGGATGATGTCAAAGATGTTAGTTTCACCGGGCTTGTTGTTCATGAGCCGGAAAGTGTGGGTAAACAACAGGTTTTCTCACACAAAACGAGTCAATTAATCATAAAATAACTGAGTATGAAATTTGTCCTAATTTGTTGGTTAGCACTTTGCCTTCCTTGGGCTTTGCAAGGTAAGGAGTATCATGCATCCTTGTTTGGCGTGAAATCCGATGGGATTACATTGAATTCACGATCAATTCAGAAGGCCGTGGATTTTATTCAGGAGAAGGGTGGAGGTACCTTAGTTTTTTCAGTGGGACGTTATTTGACGGGAAGTATTCGATTAAAATCCAATGTCATGATTGAGCTTCGTGAAGGTGCCGTGCTTGTGGGTGCTTCTTCCCCATATGATTACATATCGGTAGGTGGGGTGCGGGCTTTGATTGTAGCGGAAGGAGAACAAAATGTTGGCGTATTTGGTAAAGGAGTAATCGATGGCCAAGGCAAAGGATTAGTGGCCTCTTTAACAACACAGATTCAAAAAGGTTATTTGCCTGAAGCAATTTCTCAGGCTAGTCCTGCCTTAGTGGCGATGAAAGGATGTAAGTCGGTGACCGTCACTGGCCTTCATCTTCAAGATGCTGCTGGATCCGCGCTATCGTTTACAGATTGTAGTCAAGTTGCTTTGACCGATTTATGGATCAAAAATCAAGCTGTGCCTAATATGCGCGGTTTAGTTCAGTCAAATTGTGTGGATTTAGTGGCTACCCGCGTGATGAATGATTTAGTAGCCAGTGGCAAGAAGCCTTGATTCTATCATTTTTTAGTAGAATGGAATCTTGGAGGTTCTGTATTTTAGTTTGTCAACTACATTTTACACCGTGCTTATGAAAAATTTCTTATTTGTATTTTTAATTGCTTTCTCAGGTTTTGCGCAAAATACGTATAACCTCATTCCATTACCCAAAGTGGTATCCCCAGTTGACGGTCAATTTACGATCAAAAAAACAGTAAGTATAGGTTTTAGTCACCCAGATTTTGCGCCGTCAGCTCATTTATTAGCTACGTATATTCAAGATGCATCTGGATTCCCTACGGCGGCGAAAGCGACACAAAAGGCGACCATTCAATTTGCTCAAAATAATTCTTTAGGCGATGAGGCCTATACGCTTCACGTAAGTTCTAATCAAGTCAATATTGAAGCCAAAACAGGAAAAGGTGCTTTCTATGCGTTGCAAACTTTACTGCAATTGATGCCCGCTCAGGTATATGCTGGAGCTAAGAATTCAGGTCCGATTTCTATTTTAAATGTTAAGATTCAAGATGAACCTCGATTTAACTACCGAGGATTAATGTTGGATGTTGGTCGGTATTATTATCCAGTTGAATCCGTGAAACGGTTCCTTGATTTGATGGCAATTTATAAAATGAACACGTTTCATTGGCATTTGACTGAGGATCAAGGCTGGCGCATTGAAATTAAAAAGTACCCTTTATTAACGTCTATTTCTTCGGTTCGTAAAGAGAGTATGTTGGGGCATTACAAGGATCAAAAATATGATGGTAAGCCTCATGGTGGTTTTTACACCCAAGAACAAGTGAAAGACATCGTCGCCTATGCAGCAAAAAAATACATTGAGGTAATTCCCGAGATTGAAATGCCGGGTCATTCACAAGCGGTTCTGGCTGCTTATCCTCAATTGGGAGCGAATGCCGACAAGCTTTATCAGGTGAAAACCAAATGGGGTATTTCGGAGGATGTTCTTTTCCCACGTGAAGAAACGTTTGAATTTTTAGAAAATGTATTAACGGAGGTGATGAC
>CAMCXW010000007.1 GCA_945883625.1 Spirosoma fluviale | reverse complement strand
ACCCCCGTACTTCCTTACCGCATAACGGGTTACAACAAGTTTTTAGATACTCAAGGATTGCCGGCAATCGGACCGCCTTGGGGAACACTTCAGGCCATTGACATGAATACGGGAAAATACCTTTGGAAAATACCGTTTGGCGATGAACCGATACTCGCTACTAAAAACATTCTGAATACAGGTACCGAAAATTACGGTGGTCCACTAATTACTGAAAATGGCCTACTAGCCATCGCCGCTTCCAAAGACGGCATGTTCCGAATCTACAACCGCCACAGCGGCCAACTTCTCTGGAAAACAAAACTGCCCGCAGCCGGCTTCGCCACGCCTGCCACCTATCAAGTAAACGGAAATCAGTATATCGTCATTGCTTGTGGAGGTACGAAATTGGGGACGAAGAAGGGGAATAGTTATGTAGCTTTTTCTATAGACACTAGACGTTAGCTAGACGCTAGCTAGACTCTAGACGTCAGACGCTGGACGTAAGAAATAAGTCCGGAGTCGAAAGTCCGGGGTTAAAAGTCGCGAGGTGTGAACTGCACCCATTTTTTTGGACAAAATTAAACAATAGATTTGACAAGCATTATTTCGAAGAGTTTTATCTGGCTCAAAATAGAAAGGTTCAAGATAAAATCATTTGAACAATCAGATTGATCGAGTCGCATAATCAAATTCCAGAAAATATATATAAAACACATAACTGGAAGGAAGGGGCTTTACGAAATAAGAATTCAATACAGTTCAGAAATTTTTCGAATTTTCTGTTTTTTCGATGAGAGCAAGTTGATTGTTCTCATCAATGGATTTCAGAAGAAATCACAAAAAACACCTCAAAAAGAAATTGACAAGGCAATATCTATTAAACAAGCTTATAAAAACGAAACCTAATACAACTACTTTAGATCAATTTGTCAACAAACATTATGGTCCAAAAGGAACTCAAAAACGAGATAAGCTGGATCAGGGATTTGAAAATTTAAAGTTGGGAATCTTATTGCAAGAAGCACGTAAAAAAGCAGGCCTTACCCAAGAAGAACTAGCTCAAAAAGCTGGAACCACGAAATCATATATTTCTAAGCTAGAAAATGACATCAAAGAAGTCCGCTTATCCACGCTACAAAAGATTGTCGAACTAGGATTAGGCGGAAAAGTGGAGTTATCAATAAAAATAGACGCAATCTAGACTTTAGACGATAGTCGCTAGACATTAGAGATGCCGTATAATTATTTATATCGGTCTGACGTCTAGATTCTGACGTCCAGCGTCTAAAAAAAACACCCACCTATTTAGATGAGTGTCTTCGTGGACCAGCATGGGCTCGAACCATGGACCCCCTGATTATGAGTCAGGTGCTCTAACCAGCTGAGCTACAAGTCCGCATTAGCTAAAACTAATGTGGTGCAAAATTAATTAATTATTGGCTTTCTAACTACATTTGGGGTAATATTTTAACGTGTATGTTTCCAACGAAAATTATTAACGACCCTATTTACGGGTTCATCAAGATCAATAACCCCTTCATCCTCAAGTTGATTGATCATCCTTTTGTGCAGCGACTCAAACGAATCAAGCAACTAGGCCTTGCTGAATTTGTCTATCCAGGTGCTCACCATACCCGTTTTCACCATGCCCTCGGCGCCATGCACCTGATGGATCAAGCACTCGCGAATCTGCAAGCGAAAGGCTATACCATCACCGACCAAGAAAATGAAGCCGCCGCCATCGCCATTCTATTGCACGATATAGGCCACGGACCCTTTTCACACGTACTAGAATATACCCTACTTAATCACGTTCACCACGAAGAGATTTCAAACCTCCTCATGAAAAAGCTGAACGAACATTTTGATGGCAGATTAACGCTAGCCATCGATATGTTTAGCGGAAAATACGAACGACCATTTTTTCATCAATTGATTTCGAGCCAACTGGACGTTGACCGTCTCGATTACCTTTCCCGTGACTCGTTTTATACAGGCGTACGCGAAGGATTTATTGGTTCCGAACGCCTATTGAGTATGCTTGACCTGCAAGACGAGAATTTGGTGATGGAAGAAAAAGGAATTTATTCGATCGAAAATTTCTTAATGGCGCGCCGACTGATGTATTGGCAAGTGTATTTACACAAAACAGCCATCGCCGCAGAAACCATGTTAATCCAAATACTTCGTCGGGCCAAAACCCTCATGAACGAGGGTAAAAAACTAACATGCACCTCCGCCCTCATGACTTTCCTCAAGAAAGATTATACCTGGGAAGAGTTTGCAAGCACCGATAAACTATGGCTTGCTTTCACGGATTTAGACGATCACGATGTATGGGCCGCCATCAAAGAATGGAAGCATGCAACGGACCCTATTCTGTCACGATTATGTGGTGATTTCCTCTCGCGCCGACTGTTCACCTGCAAATTGGGCACGCAACCTATCCCAAAATCGAAGCGTACCGAGCTTGCCCAAGAAATTACACAGCGCCTTAAAATAAACGAAGAGGAGTTATCTTACTTTGTTGTTGAGGGTACAACCAGCAATTCAGCGTATGTGCAAGGCGATAATACCATCAAGATCGTCGATAAACTTGGGCAAGTGGTCGAGTTAGCAGAGGCTTCTGATTTACCAACCATCCAAGCATTAAGTAAGATTGTAAAAAAATACTATTTTTGTTGCCCAAAGAGCGTATATTTGCAAGGCGAATTGAGTTCTTAAATTGATATTTTTCACCTAAGCCAATATTCATCACGCATGAAATTTACTGTTGACCAAATAGCGACAATCCTCCAAGGCACAGTAACAGGCGATGGTTCTCTATTCATTACAGGTTTTGACAAAATCGAAGAAGGCAAACCCGGAAGTATATCCTTTCTTTCAAATCCCAAATACGAATCATATTTATACGAAACCAATGCCACAGCTGTCATTGTTTCCAAAGATTTGGCATTAAAACAAGCTGTTAAAACCACTCTCATTTGCGTAGATGACCCCTATGTGGCATTTACAATCCTATTACAGAAATACCAAGAAATGACCGCTGAACGCGAAACAGGCATTCAATCGCAATCCGCTATCGCAGCAGGTGTCAAACTAGGTAAATCAATATTTGTTGGCCAATTCGCTTTCATCAACTCCAATTCAAGCATAGGAGACAATACGAGCATTCACGACCGCGTTAGCATTGGCAAAAACGTACACATAGGCGAAAATTGCATCATTTATCCGGGTGTTGTAATTTACAACGACACGATCATTGGTAATCATGTAGTCATTCATTCCAATGCGGTAATCGGTTCCGATGGCTTCGGGCACGCACCACAAGCAGATGGATCGTTCAAAGCAATTCCCCAACTTGGAAATGTGGTCATTGAAGATAACGTCAGTATAGGCGCAAATACCACGATAGATCGCGCAACCATGGGTTCTACGTTCATTCGTACAGGTGTCAAAATCGATAATCTAGTTCAAATTGCTCATAATGTAGAAATAGGTGCACATACTGCCATTGCATCTCAGGTGGGCATTTCTGGTTCGTCAAAAATAGGCGAATATTGCCTTATTGCAGGCCAAGCAGGAATAGCTGGACACCTTGTTATCGCACCAAAAACCATTATCATGGGACGTGCAGGAATAACTAAATCAGTCAAGCTACCCGGACAAACACTAGGTGGCTATCCGGCCATGAATAATGCAGAATACTTAAAAAGAAGTGCGTTAATTCGCCGACTACCCGAATTATTTGATCAAATAAAAAATATTAAATAGGCTTACTTTCTTATGTATAATAAGCAACATACCATTACCAAATCAGTATCCTTATCCGGCGTAGGCTTGCATACAGGTGTCGTAGCAAATATGACATTTTTGCCAGCTCCAGCAAATCACGGAATTAAATTCCAACGCGTAGATTTACCGGGTCAGCCGATCGCAGATGCTGATGTCGACTATGTAGTAGATACGTCGCGTGGTACGACAATTGAACATAATGGTGCACGCATCCATACCGTTGAGCATGTTTTAGCTGCCATGGTAGGTCTTGAAATTGACAATATTTTAATTCAATTAGATGGGCCCGAACCTCCAATCATGGATGGAAGCTCAATAAAATTCGTTGAAGCCTTACGCGATGCCGAACCTATTGAACAAGAAGCACACCGTAAATTCTTTGAATTACCTGAAGAAGTGCGATTTAAAGACTTAGATAAAGGAATTGAATTAGCAGCTTTGCCACTAAACGATTACCGCATCGCGGTAATGGTGGATTATAATTCGAAGTTTTTGTCGAGCCAACATGCCAACCTATCGCATGTGTCCCAATTTGAAAAAGATTTTTCCATGTGCCGGACTTTCTGTTTTGTGCATGAGTTAGAAGCACTTTATAATTCAGGTTTGATTAAGGGAGGGGATTTAAATAACGCCATTGTCATCGCAGATCGCGATTACACCGAAGCAGAATTAGGTCATATTTCCAAAGTTCTAGGCAAACCACAAGTTTCCATTTCAAAAGATGCCGGTATCATGAACAATACCAGTTTGCATTACTCAAATGAAATGGCACGCCATAAATTATTGGATGTGATGGGAGATTTGGCATTAGTAGGCCGACCGATCAAAGCGCAGATTTTAGCGTCCCGTCCAGGTCATGCATCCAATATAGAATTGGCTAAAAAGATTAAGAAATTAATGTTAGAAGCGGAGAAAAATAATGTTCCTGTTTACGATCAAAAGCAACCTCCGATCTTCTCACATCAGCGAATCTACGAATTACTCCCCCATCGTTATCCTTTTCAAATGATTGATAAAATCATTTATTTGGACGACAATAGTGTAATCGGCGTGAAAAATGTAACCATGAATGAGAATTATTTCATGGGACACTTTCCCAATAATCCGGTCATGCCAGGCGTTATGCAAATCGAGGCGATGGCGCAAACAGGTGGTATTTTAGTATTAAGTTCCGTACCAGATCCCGAAAATTACTGGCCTTATTTAGTTGGCATCGAAAACTGCCGATTCCGAAAATCAGTCATTCCCGGTGATACCGTCATCTTTAAATGTGAATTAACGGCACCGATTCGTCGAGGTATTGCCAAAATGATGGGTAAAGCATACGTTTCTGGCCAAGTAGTATGCGAGGCTGAAATGACAGCAAGTCTTGTTAAAAAATCTTAGGTAAATTATATGCAAACACTTTCTGTCATCCATCCAGAAGCTAAAATTGGCACCAATGTAACCATTGAGCCTTTTTCAGTCATTCATGCTGATGTTGAAATAGGAGACGGAACGTGGATTGGTTCCAATGTAACCATCTATCCAGGAGCCCGAATCGGTAAAAATGTGCGCATTTTCCCAGGTGCCGTTATATCAGCGATACCACAGGATTTAAAATTTGGTGGCGAAACGACAACTGCTGAGATTGGCGATAACACAACCATTCGTGAATGCGTAACGGTTAATCGAGGAACGGCCGACAAACTTAAAACGGTGATCGGTCAAAACTGCCTAATCATGGCTTATGTCCATGTAGCTCATGATTGCCAAATCGGCAATCACTGTATTTTAGCAAATGCCGTGCAATTAGCTGGCCATGTAATTATGGGTGATTATGCAATCATTGGTGGCTCTTCAGCTGTACACCAATTCGCACATATTGGTCGGCATGTCATGATTTCAGGCGGATCTTTAGTCCGCAAAGATGTACCACCATTTACGAAAGCTGGGCGTGAACCACTTTCCTATGCAGGAATCAATTCCATTGGGTTACGTAGACGTGAATTTAGCGATGAGCAAGTTGCTGAGATCCAAGAAACCTATCGCTACATTTATCAAAAGGGATTAAACAACCAAGAAGCACTTACGCAAATCGAAGAACATATTCCCGCATCGGCCTACCGCGATGAAATAATCAATTTCGTTCGCGATTCCGAACGTGGTATCATGAAAGGGTAAATAGCCTATGAAGATCATTGCAACTGGTGTTGAGAAAAAATTCCGCAAAGAATGGATCTTCAAAAAACTACATGGGACATATTCCTCAGGTAAGTCTTATGCGCTAGTAGGGCCCAATGGCACCGGAAAAAGCACCTTATTAAAGATTTTAGCCCAATTTTCATTACCTACCCACGGGAAAGTTGAGTTTTTTCAAACTGATGGAACGAGCATTCCAACAGATAAGGCACATCAATATATTGCCTTTGCAGCTCCCTATGTGGACGTTATCGAAGAGTACACGCTAAATGAATTAATCGTTTTTCTTCAAAATCTCGGATTCATACCTGCCGAACTAGACCTACTCAGCTTCGAAAAATACATGGAATTAAGCCCAGGAAAGGGAAAATTGATCAAAAATTATTCATCAGGCATGCGGCAAAAAATTAAATTGGCCTGTGCACTCCTTTCTCCACGACCAATTCTTTGCCTAGACGAACCAACCTCAAATCTAGACGAACAAGCCAAAAAATGGTTTATCGCCAAACTCTCTGAAAATAGATCTAAATTGATATTCATCGCTTCGAATGAAGCCTTAGAAATTGGGCTATGTGATCACCAGATAGCCATCGTTGATTTTAAAAATTAACGAAATTTCAACTTCAAGCGCAACTGAATCAGCGCAAAAACAACTAGGTTAAAACCAACAAAAAAGCTTATACTACCTAATTCTAGTACTCCTTTACTGATCACACGGTAATGTTCAAAAAGAGAAATGGATTCGAGGGAAGGGAGTTCTTGAGGGACTTGCCAACAAACAAAATTAAAAAATACACCGAGCACAAATGCGAGTGCTTGTTTTTCAACTAAAGCAGACGCTAAACAGCTAAGCGATATAAATGAAAAACAAAGTAGGAGAATACTGATATAGCCACCTGCAACTAACGAAGCATCATAATTGCCTAACGGATTGCCCAGTTGGCCTATCGAATAAACAAAAACTGCCGTAGGTAATAGAACAACGATCACCACGAAAAATAATCCAAACAATTTACCTAAGGTGATCGATTCCATCGAAATAGGCAAGCTGCGCAATAAATCAAATGTTTTTAACTCGAACTCCTCCGCAAAAGAACGCATGGCTAAAGCAGGAATAAAAAACAAAAAGAACCAGGGATTCAAATCGAAAAATACGGTTAGTTCTGCAAAACCAAACTCCAAAATATTTCCAGTCAGATACCAAACATACAGACTCAATAGCACATAAAAAGCCACCATGACGCCTAAGCCAATGAACGAACTGAAAAATGCCTTAAATTCTTTTTGAATAATAACCCACATACCTATTCGTCGAAAACAGATTTTTCGCGCTTCAATACACCTGAAACAATCAAACCTAAAATAAACATAAACAAAATAGTTACGAATACAATAATCACAAATTGAACCCCAGGCCCCATCATCATCTTCGTGATTTTCTCTGCATCCTCAATCTGACTATTCGTTAAGCCTTGTTCTTCCAATCGCTCCCGCGCTAAATCAAGTTGCTTTTGAACTACCCCATTATCAATAAATTGTAAATAGATGTAATTAAATGCCCCTGCAATTAGCCCCCAGATAGCCCCCAATAAAGCAGATGCACCTAAACCTTGCCCATAACTCATAAACCCATCATTTTCAGCACGCACCTCCCGCAAAGCCAAAACTAAAATTGTTACATTAATGACAAGCGTGACAATTGTGGTAACCCAACCTAAGGTTTCCGAAAAGTCATCCTCCAACCCACTATATTTAGTTATAAGTGTAAAAATAAAGCTCAATAATCCGCCTATAGCGCCCCATTTTAACAAGATTATACTTGTTGACGATCTTTGAGTATCCATGGTATTTATTGTTTAAAGTATAATGAAATTAATAGATTAGGTAAAAAAGCTAAGGCCAACTTTTGGCTAAAATCATCTTTGGCAATACTATACGCATCAATTCCGCGAATACCTTCTTGCAATTGCGTGTAATAGGCCGCTCCTTCCTGTTGGATGATTTCCTTCTGATACTGAACCAACTCGTGTAAACTACCACCAATATAATCCTGTAACCATGAAATACCAATTGGACTTTGATAAAAGAAATACAAAAGTGAAGCTGATAAGGCGGCCGTAAATACTACATATATATATTGAAAACCAAACAACTTCAAAAAGTGAACGGAACTACCGCGGTTTTTACCCACAAATAATTTCGCTAATATCACCTGTCCGCATAAAATGAACACATAATTAGGTGCCTTCTTTCCGCCTAACGGGATAATGCCATTTTCATGTACAATATAACAATAGGCGATTAATGAAAATAGAGTAACTATGGCAACTAGAACCAAGCGAGGCAATTGAGAAACAAAATCTTTCATCTTAGTTTTTGGTCAACGAGTCACCTTGAATGACACAATGTATTTGATGTGCGAAGGTATGTCCTAGAAAACAGCTATTCTTGGATTTACTCTTGATCATCGACTCTGCATATGGTTCTTGAGATTCTTCAGTAAAGACCAGACCTTGACAAGTCGCACCTACTTTGAGTTCAGGTATCTGAATTCCAAGTAATTGAGCAGGTTTCAGACTTATAAAATCGAGTGCATGTTTAATCTTACGATCCATCGCAGCTTGCGCAAAAGCGACAAATAGCGTTTCAAGGCCAATCGTTCCAAATGATGCATGATCAAATTCCACCGCTTTTGATTCAAACTCAATCGGATGATGATCAGAAACAACGGCATCAATCACGCCCGTTTTAATTCCATTCCACAAACCTTCCAAATCTGCCTCCGTTCTGAAGGGAGGGAAAACTTTTTTATTAGTATCAAAATCAGCAACCGCAGCTTCCGTAAAAACCAGTTGGTGCACCGCAACATCCGAAGTAACTGGCAAACCTTCTGCTTTCGCTTCTCGAATTAATTCAACAGATTCAGCCGATGATAAGCAAGAGAAATGTAATTTAAACGAGCTAGAGGCCCCACCAAAGTCATGGGTGCGCACATATCTCAGTAAATCCAAATCGCGTTTGATGCTTAGTGTTTCCGCTAAAACAGGGATTCCTTTTAAACCTTGGAGTGTTGACTGAAGTCCTTCATGAATTTGACCATACATTGACAGAGAAACGGTATCTGGACGAGAAACCACCGTTACCGGTAAGGTTTGCAAGTACTGCAGACACTTAGCCATCAAATCCACATGCTGCAACGAACCAGCCCCATGGCCAAACCACGACGCTCCTGATTGATATAGATCAAATAAATCCGCAAAATTTTCGCCTTTATTATCCAAGGTAAGCGGAGCCATGGCATGGAAACCCTTTTGCCTAATAAACTGAATCGATTCAGCCGTTTGCGCCACCGGCTCACCCGTTGGCAATAAAACCATATCCAAAACACCACCCTGCAAAGCTGCCGCTTGCAATGTGGACCAATCCTCCCGAAACTCACCACCCGGTAAGGTATGGTGAACGCGCAAATCAACTACGGAAGGAGACCAAGAGGCATTCTTTTCCTCAATCACAACATCCGCCGAAGCTTGAATCGAGGTAGAAATCTCAATCCACTGCCCATTTTCAGCCAATAGGTCCATGCGCTTACCGAAAAATTCGGAGCGACTATCTTGAATGGTAACTTGCTTAATTAATATCCGCATGTCGTTTCTAAACTAAAAAAAAACCCTGAAAATCAGGGTTTAAAATATCAATGAGCTACAAATGCTTGATAGGTTGCTACGTCCATTAAGGAATCTAAGTCGCCTAAATCACTTGGCTTTAATTTAATAATCCAACCAGCACCGTAGGGATCAGAATTTACTAATTCTGGGCTATTGTTTAATTCGGTGTTAAACTCAACCACTTCACCAGCGACAGGTGAGAATAAATCAGAAACTGTTTTCACCGCTTCTACTGAACCGAAAACGGCATCTTTAGCGACCGATTTACTTACTGATTCTACTTCGATAAAAACGATATCACCTAATTCACCTTGAGCGAAATCGGTAATACCCACAATCGCAATATCACCTTCTAATCTAATCCACTCGTGCTCTTGCGTATACTTTAGTTCTGCTGGAAAATTCATATGTACTGTATTTTTGCTTGCAAAGGTCACGAAAATCACGCGTGAATGCAATAGTTTTTTCTAATTATTCACTTAAACTATATCGGATTTGGAAACCACCTGCGGCTGTTGATCGGAAAAAAGCATTGGAAACTAATGGGTTATTCATCATGCGGTCAAAATATGCTGTAACCGATAATTTATCACTAACCGCATAACTTAATTGAGGACGGAATTGGAAATTGATAAATCCTTGCGTCACAATCGTCTCCGCATCTAATTTTCGTTGTAAGGTTCGCGTATCACGAATGGTTAAATTCATATTGAATCGCAAATCGTTTGGTAAACGAACGGACCGACCATTAATTTTAAAAGGAATTAACATATTGGCTCGCGTGAACCCGATCGAAAAGGTCAAATCTTTATTGGACAATTCAGCAACTTGCGAGTTGGCTAAATTCAATCCCACATTCCGGTCTTGATTATATTCCAAACGTAGGGTAACCCGACTTTTCGTAATCGCATTTACGCCGATTAATGGTGAGAAACGTTCCGTAAATGAAATCGTACTCATCACATAAACTGGAATTAAATTATTAGTTACCGGATCAAATCGAGATGATAATGGATACAATAAACTATTCAATGTCAAATTCCGGAAGTCATTCTCAAATTGACCATATTCCAATGAAGACACAAAATTACCCACACTATACGTGCTTGAATACATGTGTGTAATGGTAAATGAACTGAATTTCTTCGTGATCCATGGTAATAAATTCAAGCCATTATAATCCACTTTCCAGTTAGGCAATGGCAAATTATAGAAAGGTGAGAATTTGACCTTGTCCGCAGGAACGCCAGAATAAGCCGCAAAAAAAGCAGGAATCAATACATCTTGGGAATTTTTATTATAGGCCCCTCCCTCTCCAAAATTCGCACGATTTAACCGATCCAAGATGACTTGTCGGTTCGTCCGAAACGATTCAAAAACACTTTCCGCGTTTTTAAACGCAGTAACAAATGAAAGAAAGGACATCGAATAATTCCCTGATCGCAATGGACTCTCACTCCTGAATGGTCCGCCCAAAACTGCTGGTCTATAAAATTCCTGGTAATTATCGCCTTTGGTATAATTTCCATCTAACGTCACACGGAAATCTTTGTTGGGCTCCAGCTGCGTCGTATATGTAAACCGCTGGTTACGTAACTGGGTAAAAGGTATATTTTGATACGTACTTTTAGAAAGCCAGCCATTTTCAGCTGCTTTAAAACGAATGGCATCGCTTTGGCCACCACTAATAAAATCAAAACCAGGTGCTCCAAAATTTCCATTCATTCCAAATTTCCCGGGAGGCAACAAGAATCCCGGCAGGGTCGTTGATTCATTAATCGAATAATTCACTTGAATACCGCGTAAAGTCAGTAATAAACGCGTCACAGAACGTAAAGCATTTTTAGGGGCGATGTAAATATTATCCTCATCACCTGGGTTACGCGCCACATTCTTGCTGTCAGTCGAAGGTGTATTTGCCCAGCGCAACGCTCGAATGCGGTTATATAACGAAACAAAATCTACCTTACCCGAAATACCTCGCTCACGCGTATTTTTAATGATATCACCAAAAGCTATTCCATCGTCATCACTAATATTCAATGAATTTGCATAGTAATTATACCCCACGCGATGCGTATAATCCGCATTCATCCAGTCAGTTAAAGGCAACTTCTGCAATGGTAAGCGCCAAATCATTCCTGCTTGTTGGTCAAACTCCTTTGCCCGACCCAAGGCCTTGATATTTGTAATTACATAATCATCGTAACCCGGCACAATGATATCACCAAGAGGTTCATCAATAATCGCATTAACCCGCGTGTTATAATTCAGCACCATACTCTTCGTCAAATTCCAGTTGACCGCGTACTGTCGGTTGAAAAACCAGTATTTTTCAAATAAAGGAGTCACACCCAGCGTAGAGAAATCTGAATTACGCAATTGGGTCTTGACAAATGATCTGTCCATTTCCGCCCGTATAGCAATTGAGGATGGAATTAAATTAATATTAAAATCTTTTAACAAACTCACCCATTGCGAATTCCAATTCGTTTTTCCGAATGGCTCCCAGAAAATAGAATTGGCAGCATACGTATATTGGACACTTCCCCGCTGACTAAGCTGTCGATAGGTATCAATCAACACACTTGATCGTACCATTTCAGCTTGCGCATACGAGAAGGAGAAATTTGAGAAATCCCATAAATAGGCATGCTTCGCCAACGTAGACCGAACCTTACGTACGTTGGTGAAATTGAAACCTTGTCGGGTAGAACGATCTTCCACCAAACGTCGGTAATCATCCCCCAAAGGTTTATCCGACAAGAATATGTCCGGATCTAGTGGATCAAATTGGGGGGAGATGGCCCGATTATCATAGGTAATAAAGAACGGAATACGGAAACCCCATTTAGCAGGCAAAAATTTCTCCAAATTTAAATTAGCTGTAATCCCATATTCCATCATGTTATCACGCGAACGTTCCGATATTTTGGACTGAACACCGCCGAAACCATAATTTTTAAATGCCCCATTAAATGTCACTTGACCTAAATCGGCCAATTTAACCGCCATTTTTCCCAATGCCGCCGAGCCTGAAGTTTGATCAAAACCTGATGCCCGCAACTCATTCACCCAAACACAGAATGATTTATTCTGTGTATTTTCACCCGGATTCCGCACCCCAATCATCAGGGTCATGCTGGCACTCTGATCAGGCCGACCCATCACTGTAATCTTATATTTCTTACCCGTCGAGCTTGTCATAATCAGGCTAAATCGCTTATCCAACGATTTCCCTTGTCGGTCACGCTCAATTTTTACTTGCTTCAATAAATCAAAATCAACATCAAACTCATTCTCCATAGGCCAAATCTCTAAGTCCAAACTCTGCCCCTTTTGTGTCTGAATCAAATTCGCATTTTCAACCTCATAGTAATTGTCAGTCAAGTCCGTTCCTATGCGCATAAAGGCAGCCACATTACCCACATTCGCATCTTGACTTTGCATCGAAACAAACATGCGCAAACGCTTATAGTTAATAAAGTCGAACATTGTGTTTTTAAATACACCGCGTGCATCACCTGGACGAAGATTATCGACACATAAACTCATCGACTGCTCATTCAACCGGGCATTATTGATGGTAGTCACATCCTGATCACGGACAAATCCTGGAGGCACAACATACGGAATCGTATTCACACCCTTAGACGCGGGACCATTTTCTTCAATATTTACACTTGTCACACGTAATTCAGTGCCCGGTGTTTCCGGAATATCCTGTCCATTTCTTTGGTCTAATTGGCCAATAAACTTACGATATGAATAGCCCGACAACTGTAATTGAGCAAAACGTAATACGACAGGCTCTTCAAACTCCTTCAACATCATCCGGAAAAATCGAATCGATTTAAAACCCGTAATGCCATTGACAGCTTTATACTTACTCTTGTCTTTGATCGGAATTCGGAACAAATACCAGTCGACACCACCCTCTGTGATTTTATCGACAATGAAGTTTTGGCCAACTTGCATGCCTTTTTTCAAATCAACCTCATATTCAAAATATGATTCAACTTCATTAATTGTATTATCATTATTCAAATCCTCCCGATCAGGCATCATGCTATTCGCTTCCGTAATAATCGCGTTTGTTGGATTATCCGTATTAGGTGAATTATTCTCTAAACCCATATACTGCTTATACCGCTGAATAATACTTGGCGTAGTTTGATATGAGTCGCTCAAATAATGGACAAAATCATCTCCCGCAGGATCTTTTTGAATGGCCGCTAGTGCTGCGCTATTGGTAACTTTCGTCCGCGTCTGATTTAAATAATTGCTAAAGTAGGTCGTTTCGGATAGGTTACCTGCCTCAGTGGTCACGTTTGGCAAACCGTCTAAACCAACATCTTGCTGCGCACGGCCACCCTGATTATCAAATGCATTAATGACAAACTGGCGCTTGGGTGCAATACCGTAATTTGTCTTCTCCACATTACCTCGAACCGCATCGATAATCTTCTCCCCCGCTGGAATTCCATTCTCAAAATTTGAATATCCATCAGGCACAAAATCCTCTGATACATCCCCTAAATGGAACATTAATTTTCCACCCTTGGTATTATTTTTATTGAAAATTCCATCACGAATCTTTCCTGTTTCTCCTTCCACAAATGGATTCATTAGCCAAAATTCAATCTGCTCCACATTCGCATTATCGAAATCAGTATCCGCTAAAATGGCACGTGTTATTGCCCCAAAATTCGTTTTTGGATTTATGAGTAGCCCGTCGGCCGACAAATTTGGATTAAAATTATAAATTCCACGTTCTGCTGGGAAATAGGCCACATCCAACACGCCAATGGGCAAATTCGTAATATTGTTTGCAAAATCTTTATTAGGAAACAAACCCTTTGGTGTAACTACCCGCTCATAGGCATACGCGTTAATCTCCGCCGCATCTAGTCCAGGAACATCTAGTGCAAAGCCTCCCTGACCATACAAACTGGCATCAACTGTATACGCTGAAATCTTTGCTCGTTTAAAATTAGAAGCTAGTTCACGCGGATTCGTACCTGCGGCAAAGTCTACTGGCACAGATCCAGGTTTCCACATGGTAGGCTGGCTACTCATCGAATAAACCACCCGAGCAGACTCAAAATCGTCAATAAAGGCATTTCCCTGTACGCGATCATTTACGTTAGGTAGTAATTTTGCCGCTTCTCCCTGAAAATCAACAACTGAAGTTTCCTTGGTCGAAATGAATGGAAGCGCATCCAGCATTCGCGTTAAGCCATTTGATTTCTTCAAAAGTGATACATCAAAACCTAACAACGTATTATTTACCGGCTCATTCCCTATGGCTACACGACGCAAAAAGGCAGGTGGCGTTTCACTCATTCGCTGGACAGTTGCACCCAAATGTATATCCTTTCCTAAATTATAATCGAGTCGTGTACCCAGTAATGAACGCACTTGATTCGTAAACAAATCCGGTTTCTCATAACAAATCTTCAATTCGCGGCCCGAATTAAATACCCCTTCATTGATAATTTTAACTTTTCCCGATTGCCCTTCCACAATAAAATCAGATCCCGGACTGAGGAGTTGGCCCCCTGCAGATACAGTAACCGATTTAGGTTCCACACCAAAAGGCAAATTAATATCACCTCCAGCACCAGCTTGAAATGACCCTTTTAAGAAAAATTTGTTTTTTGTTGCCAACTGCTGTGCGTCGGTAAGCGTCTTTTTATATAAATCCGTGAAGATGTATTTATCAAGCAGACTCGGATCCGACTTTAATTTTTCAGCCAAACTTGAACCAAATGGCTCCAAAACAGGAAAAATAATCCGACCATTTTTTGAGTCAATGGTTATATCTTCCACATAATCAAAATTACCGTCTGGCTGGGGATCACCCGCATAGTTCAATTTATCTAAGCCTAATAAATTCACATAAGGCGTATCCTTGATTGGGGCATTTCCTTCAATAATATTGGAATTATCAATGCCGGTTGCATCATCTTTATACACAATGCGCAACTGAAAATTTTGTTTGGATAGCGCACTTGTATTCAAGGTGTAAATATTCTTCATCATCAAATCCCACATTGGATGTTCCAAATGGTTCCGCACAGTAGATGATTTTAACATTTTTAAAACTAAAACCTCATTGTCCTGACGAATCTGATAATCTTCAGTTAGCTCTCCTACCTTATACCGGCGGCCATTCAACGTATATTCATACGCGACCGCGAGTACCTCATCGTTTCGTAAAGGAGCTACTAATGAGATGTAACCCAACTGCGAGTTGAATTTAAACTCACGCTCATTTAGTCTTTTGGCACCTTTTAACATGTCAAAGTCTGTTCCGCGGGTAAAACCGTACGTAGATTCCAACTCAAAAGAAGCTTGATCAGACCGACGAATTTGCGCGTCATTAGTCAATTTTTGGAATAACGTATTTGCATTATTATCTACATACGTAGATCCAGCATTGACTTGAACGCGCGGATTATAGGGCTTAGGTTCTGCCAAATCGCTCAAAGCAACTAAATTTCGTAAAGTTTCTGTACTCTGAGTACGGTTTGTAACATAGACCTCAACACGTGTAACCGTTATACCGCTCACTATCACAGGCATATTTCGCAATGCACGTTCGTAATTATTTCGAAAATAGGTTGATAAAAAGAAATGCCTATTTTCATCATATTGATCAGCCCTAATTTCAAAGGAGCGTCCTTGCGTACCTCCTTTTAGAGTAATGCAATCCTGCTTGGAACGCTGCTGCGCGGCAACAACCGTCACATCCAAATTCCCAAAACGCATCAATGTCTTTAAGCCAAATAAATTCTGAACCCCCGGAATTAACTGTGAATTAAGCGTCCAAGACGTATTTCCTGCCTCAATATTTTGTAAAATATCTTCTTCTTGCGTCTTCCAATTCAATTTCAATTGATTCTGAAAATTGAAACTGGCCTTCGTATCAAAGTTTGTATTCAAATTCAACTTATCCCCAATTTTACCCTGAAAATTTATTTGTGCTTGTTCGTTGAAAAACAAATTGCCCACATAGCGCAATTGTACAGGAATCGAGGGATTATCAACAAACTGGCCCATATACCCAATGTCCAACAATAAACTCCCGTTCGGTTTAAAGTAAATTTCAGATCCACCAAAAATTCGATCAATCGAAGGTGGTAATTCAATTTTGGGAAAAAGTCCGCGGCTTTGGATGGAATTATTCCCATCAATGCCTTTCGCATAATCGGTCCAAAAACTTCGATTTACTTGGGTATTTTGTCGCTGATAATAATTCTCCAATGAAAAAGTACGCGTTGGATTAACGGTTAGATTTCCGACCTGATCTTTTTGAATAATTTGGCCGTTGGCAATTTCAGTCAAAGTCCTCGCCCCTTTCACGGAATAGATCGAAAATGGAGAACGACTCGTTGAGGTACTGTAGCTTGATAAAGGGGTCTTTTTGAGAATATAACGTGGCTTTCTGCCACTTTTTTCTAAAATTTTACTCGAATCAATCGCTAATTCTTGGGCTACTAGATTAGTTGAAAAACAAAGACTCATCACCAACAAGAACTGCTGCGCTTTTGAAATCCAATGTTGTCTATGACTAATTTGCACGAATCTAATTAAAAACGATTAACGTAATGCAAGCTTAATTAATTGCTCAATCGAAGCATCTGGATTTGCTTTTAATAACTGATCCAAACTTTTTTCAGCGGCAATTCTAGGAAGACCTAACGTCACTAAGGCAGCTAAAGCTTCATGTTTTACGCCAAAACTCTTGTCATGCGAAGCAGCACCTGCATCCACAAACAAGATATCTTTCTTACATTTATCTTTTAATTCCAGAATAACGCGCTGGGCAGTTTTCGAGCCAATTCCTTTTATTGACTGAATCAGACCGAGATTCTCATTCATAATTGCAGACCGGATTTCTCCGGACGAAAAGGAAGAAAGCATTACCAAGGCAGTACTCAAACCAATACCAGAAACACTAATTAGATCTAAAAAAAGATATTTTTCATCCATGGAATGAAAGCCAACCAAGGTATGAGAGTCTTCCTTAATTTGTAAATGCGTAAATAAATGACAAAGCTCACTGCCATCAGCTAAAGCGTCATATGTTTGAAGCGAGATCTTAACCTCATAACCCACACCTTGCACATCGATGATGACATGCGTCCGGTCTTTGTGCGCCAGTTTACCTTTTAAATAAGCGATCATATTAGGAAATTCGTAAGCGCATTCCCGGGCGTAAAATAGCCTTTGAACGCAAATGATTTAATTTTTTTAATTTCTCAACGGTCAATCCGTTATGCCGTTCGGCAATATCAGACAAGGTATCTCCAGACCTTACTTTGTAGTATTTAATATACTTTTTAGTCGCAGGTTTACGAGTAACTACTGGAATAGAGTCAGCAGGTATATCAAAACTAGATGATGCCAAATTTACTTTTTCACGAATACGCGTATAATACGCAATACGCTTTCCTTTCTTTAACCGATTGGAGCGCAAGTGATTTACGCGCTTTAATTCAAATACTGAAACCCCTACAATCCGCGAAATGTCATATATGCTTTGACCGCGCTTTACAGTGATAGTTTTCTTAACTAATCGGTCCACAAATTGAAAAGCCAAACTATCTGAACGACTGACATATCCTGCCGAATCTAAGATAGCAAGGCGGTTGGCCTGAAAATAGGCAACTTTATCTTTAGGAATTCGAATGATAATTTTTCGCACATCCGCTGGTAAAATCGCAGCTAAAACATGTGGATTTAATACGCGAAATGTATCATTAGAGATCGATGCTAACCGATTTAGTAAAGCCAAATTTAAATATCCCTTCACATGAATCGTATCCGAAGGAATAACTTGATGATATTTTTCAGCCTGAATTGCATGATCCCAATTGTAATTCATCATGTAGGTCATGGCAATAAATTGCGGAACATAGGCACGTGTTTGTTTGGGTAAACAGTTATAAATTCCCCAAAAATCACTTTTCCCACATTTTCGAATCGCACGTTTTACATTGCCAGGACCCGTGTTATAAGCCGCTAATGCCATGTGCCAGTCTCCAAAAATCCGGTGTAATTGGCTTAAATATTTACACGCAGCCTCTGTCGCTTTCTCAACATCAAAGCGCTCATCTACAAACGAGTCAACGCGCATACCAAAATCACCACGTGCCGTATAGGGCATAAATTGCCACAAACCCGCGGCTCCTTTATTGGAAAGTGCTTTCGGTTCTAAACCTGATTCAATTAATGATAGATATTTTAACTCGTCAGGAAGATTATACTGCTTTAGGTATTTTTCGTAAATCGGAAAATACGTATCGCGTTTCTCCAACATCCGTTTCGTAAACTCCGCTTTTTTAAAGGCAAAATATTCAACAAATTGATGCGTTTGAAGATTATAATTAAGTGGGATTCGTTGTTGCAACGAAGCTAAACGCTTTTGCACTAATAGCGGATCAATCATTAATGCCGTAGGCAATCCCTGTTCTACATTCGCTAACGAATCAGCAAAATTCAATTCATCGTTTGGAAAATAAGATTTACCCACATTTACTTCCTGCGGATATGGCGTAGAGGCTGTTATTTGCGCAGAAATACGCAAAGCAAAAAGACAAAATAGAACGACTAAACCAAGTTGTTTCATGATGCTTGAATCATTTTCGCAAAGTTCAATAATCCCGCTTCATCAAATGACCTTCCCATGACTTGGAAACCCATCGGCAATTGATTTGAATCCACGCCCATCGGAATAGATAAGGCAGGCAATCCCGTCACATTGGCCTGAACAGTAAATAAATCACCTAAATACATTTGCAATGGGTCTACCGTTTTTTCTCCCAAACGGTAAGCCGTAGAAGAAGTGGTAGGCGAAATAATATAATCTACATCAGCCAAAATAGCCAAAGTACGCTCTTGAATTAGCCTCCGAACCTGCTGTGCTTTCGTATAATAAGCATCATAATAATCAGCACTTAACACAAAAGTGCCCAACATAATCCTACGTTTAACTTCTTCACCGAAAGCCTCTTCCCTTGTCTTTTTGTACAATTCCATCAGATCGCGCGCATTTTCAGTCCGATGACCAAATTTAATGCCATCGAATCGCGCTAAATTAGAGCTCGCCTCAGCTGTAGTTAAAACATAATAGGTGGGGAGCATTTGGTCTAAATACGCAAAATCAACGCTAACTACCTCAACACCAGTTGATTCGATAGCTTCCACTTGCGTAAAAAAGGCATCTCGTATTTCACTTTGTAAACTTGGGTGTTCGACGATTTCTTTAATATAGGCAATACGCTTTTTCGGCTGATATGCCATATTTGGCACCTCGGTCAACGTACTATCATAGCCGTCTTCTCCCTCAATGCACGCTAAAACCAAGGACAAATCTTCTAAATGATGTGCCATAGGTCCAATGGAATCAAACGATGATGCATAAGCGATTAAACCCCAGCGTGACACACGACCATAAGTTGGCTTCAACCCCAAAACTCCACAAAAAGCAGCTGGCATGCGGATTGAGCCACCCGTATCTGTCCCAAGTGAGACCTGACACATGCCGGCTTGAACGGCTACGGCTGAACCGCCTGAGCTTCCACCTGCCACATGAGCCGTATTCGCAAAATTTAAAACGGGACCAAAAGACGAATTTTCATTCGTAGATCCCATCCCAAACTCATCGCAGTTTTGTCGGCCTATGATAATCGCATCCGCATCCAATAAACGCTGAACTGCGGTAGCAGAAAAAGTAGATTCAAACCCATTTAATATTTGACTTCCTGCTTGGGACCCGTGCGATTCGTAGCAAAGTAAATCTTTAATACCCACAACTAAACCTGCTAATGAGCCGGCTTGTCCCGCGGCTATTTTTTGATCAATTACCTCGGCGCGCGCTAATGCCTCATCTCGGTAAACAGCTAAAAATGCATTCAGCTTATTATTATGCGCATCTATTTGGGCTAAATGATTTTGAATTAAGCCAACGCACGTTTGCTCACCTGCATTTAACTGCCTACGAATTTCCGAATATGGGAGGGGCAATTGATTCATTAAAAAGGGGATTCATTAAAACACAAAAGCATAGTTGGCGTAAACACCAACTATGCATTTTAAAACTAAAATCGAAAGATTACTTCTTCGTTTCGTCTAGTTCTTTATTGATTTGATCTTTTACTTCATTTTTGGCATCTTGGAATTCGCGGATACCTTTTCCAAGTCCACGCATCAATTCAGGTAATTTTTTACCTCCAAAAAACAAAAGAATGGCTAAGCCGATAAGTAATAATTCACCACCACCTAATCCATTTAAAAATAGTAATATACTTGAGATGTTCATTGTGTCAATTTTTTAATTTTGTAAATATATTCAATAGTCGTTAAAAATCCTTTAATAAGGCTCAAACATTCGCATGTTTTTCAAATTCATCTAGCTCCTTTTTGATTGACTTACCTACCCATAATACAAGGGCTAAATCATCTGTAAATCCTATAAAAGGAAGTACATCCGGGATAAAATCAAACGGAGAAACAAAGTAAAACAAAACTGCTACAATTTTTACTAACGTAATAGCTGGCAATTTCTTGTATCGTCCTTGAACATACGCTTTAATCATTTCACTGAACAACAAAACGTAATGATTTAACAATCTGACCACAGTCAAATTACTTTGGGCGGCTAATTCACTGACTTTTTTTAAGGATTGCTGAACAATGCGCAACAAACTTAATTTATCTTGTGCCATGGCAGATTCAGCTTTCTCTAACGCTTTTTCAAAAAAAGAAGATGAAACGATGCGGTCAATAAAATTGGATTGTTTAGACATTTTATAAAATTAATTTTTAAATATACTAAAATCAACCTTAAAATGAAGCAGACTTATCCTTAATTCAATTCATTTTTAAAATAGATACTACATTTGACGATTATGTCTTATTTTTGCGGTGTTTTTGAATCAATCTTTCCTAAAATATAAACACAATGAAAATTACCGTAGTAGGAGCTGGTGCCGTAGGTGCAACTTGCGCTGACAACATCGCTAGAAAAGAATTAGCAGATGAATTAGTATTATTAGATATCAAAGAAGGTATTGCGGAAGGCAAAACGCTTGATATGTTTCAAACTGCATCCTTATTTGGTTTTGACACTAAATTAGTTGGTTCAACCAATGATTATTCAAAAACAGCCAATTCAGATGTTGTTGTAATCACATCCGGTTTGCCACGGAAACCAGGTATGACACGCGAAGAGCTAATCGGCGTAAATGCAGGAATTGTAAAAAGTGTTGTTGAAAACATTTTAAAATTCTCTAAAAATCCAATCATTGTAATCATTTCTAACCCCATGGATACAATGACTTATTTGACAAAATCGATAACTGGCTTAGACAAACACCGCATCATCGGTATGGGTGGAACCTTAGACTCAGCTCGTTTCAAATGTTATTTAGCTAAAGCGATGGACGCTTCCATCAATGATATTCACGGAACGGTAATCGGTGGTCATGGAGATACAACCATGATTCCTTTAAAGCGTTTGGCAACCTATAATGGCGTTCCAGTAAGCCAATTTTTAGATGCAGAGACTTTAGACAAAGTAGCGGCTGACACGATGGTAGGCGGAGCAACATTAACCGGATTATTAGGTACTTCAGCATGGTATGCTCCTGGTGCAGCTGGTGCTGCTTTAGTTGAGGCGATTGTTCGTGATGAGAAAAAAATCATGGCGTGTTGCGTATCACTGGAAGGCGAATATGGCCAATCAGACATTTGCCTAGGTGTACCCGTAGTACTTGGCAAAAACGGTTGGGAGAAAATTGTCGATTATAAATTAACAGAAGAAGAAAAAGCTGCTTTCAATAAATCAGCTGAAGCTGTTCGTAATATGAATTCAGTATTAGCGACTTTGTCTATCTAATCTAATATTCAAAAGTGTAAAAGGGCCATTCGTCAACCGACAGATGGCCCTTTTTTTTATTTAGAGCGGATGGCAATAACTGGATCCATCTTAGCCGCTACCCAGGCAGGAATAATTCCAGATAAAATCCCAATAAAACTCGAAATTAATAAACCACTAAATATATTATTTGCGGTCAGTGTTAATGGTAGTGCATCTTGCGGTATATAGGTAATCCCTATGACGAGTGTGATGCCAACAATCCCACCAATTAAACTCAAAAAGACCGCCTCAAATAGAAACTGGAACAGAATAAAATAATTTTTTGCTCCTAAAGACTTTTGAATTCCAATGATATTGGTTCGCTCCTTGACCGAAACAAACATGATATTGGCAATTCCAAAACCACCAACTAACAGTGAAAATCCAGCAATTAATGCGCCAGCAATATTCAAGGCCGTAAAAATTCCGTCAAAAAACTGGTTCAAGCCATCCAGACGATTAACCGTAAAACTATCTTCCTGCTTTGGTTTAATCGAACGCAAACTGCGCATCATGCCCGTAACCTCCCCTTCCAATTCCACTTGGCCTATATCTGAGTCAAAAGCCTTAATAGCAATATCTGGAGCTGGTTTATCCTTTTGAAAAATGGCCGAATAGGTCGTATATGGGATAATAACTTTTTCGTCAGGTGTTCCTCCAAAACTCAACATATCATTTCCCTTTTTCTCAATAACACCTATTACAGAAAATTTAATGCCATTAATTTTGATGATTTCGCCTACGGCCGACTTCCCATCAACTAAGGCTTCGGCGACTTTCGCGCCAATAATACATACATAAATACCATTATCGGATTCGATTGGAAGGAAATAACGCCCATCGGAAATCGGAGTACTTGTAATTTGATTATACTCATAACTCGCACCAGTCATATTCGCATCAATACTATTGCTTCCACGTGTAATTGAAGCCGTACGTCCACCATCCATAATGGCAACAGTCTGAGCCATTTTTAAATTTTCTTTTAAATATTTATACTCAGCATATTTCATTTCTGGCCGATTCAAATATTTCCACCAAGGATAACTACTTGACATAACCCAAGGCCATTTACCCACATACATCACACCTGAACCAGCAAATGAATCAATCTCCGTACGAATTTTACCTTTCAAGGAATCTACTGCGGTAAAAACAGCCACGATAGCAAATATCCCGACGCTCACGCCAAGTAGCGATAAGGTCGTTCGCAATATATTGGAGCGCAATGCTTGATAAGCAAACACCAAACTCTCAAAAACTTGACGGAGAAAAATCATAAATTTTAAATAGATGCCGAATTTACTAGTTAATTGTGAAAGTTCTTGACATGAAAGGATGAATAGAAAATATAAACTTTTGAATGGTCATATGGCATTAAGATTGGATTTCGTAAATTTAAAATTCAATAGCGTAAATCATGTCTTGGAGTAAACACGATGCCGAAAATCTAGCCATTCATTTTGAAGGAGAATTGCATTTTAAAAATGACCTTCAATCAGACATCGCTAGAAAAATATATGCCACTGACGCATCTGTATATGAAGTACAGCCCATTGCCGTCGCTAAACCCGCTAGCTCAAAAGATATCAAAAGACTAGTTCAGTTCGCCGAAAACCACCGAACAAGCGTCATACCCAGAGGAGCCGGAACGTCACTCGCCGGCCAAGTAGTAGGCGATGGAATTATCATGGAAATTGCGGCACCCATGTCCAAAGTGATTCAATTAAATATTAAAGAGAAGACTGCCTGGATTGAACCTGGTATCATTCGGGATGATTTAAACAAACAATTAGAGCCTTCTGGTTTATTTTTTGGCCCTGAAACTTCGACAGCAAACCGTGCACTTTTGGGAGGAATGCTGGGAAACAATTCATGCGGATTACATTCTATTGTTTGGGGAAATGTTCGCGATCACCTGTTGGAAACACGAGCGATTCTTTCAGATGGTTCTGAGATTTACACCCATCCGTTAAGCACAGAAGAGTTTTACAAAAAAACGTCCCTACCCAATCTAGAAGGGAAAATTTACACGGAAATTCATCGCATGTTGAATAATCCAGCGGTCCAACAACTCATTCAGGATAATTTTCCAAATCCAGTCATCACCCGCAGAAACACAGGGTATGCGCTCGATGCACTTGTAAGTATGCAGCCTTTCAATCCTGCAGGAAAACCATTTAACCTTTCGGCCTTAATGGCAGGCTCAGAAGGAACGTTGGCTGTTGTACATGGTATGAAAATCAACTTACTTGACCTACCTAGTAGGCACGTTGGCCTTATTTGCATACACTGCCACACGTTACAAGAATCACTTCAGGCAAATCTAATGGCCTTATCGTGTCAGCCAACTGCCTCAGAATTAGTTGACAATTTCATTCTATCATTTACTGAAAATCATCCAAATTTCATCGAGGACCGTAAATTTATTGAAGGTAAACCAGAGGCTATTTTGATGGTTGAATTCCGTGCTGATACAGAAGAACTACTACATGAGAAAGTAGACAACTGCATTCAAAAATTAAAAGAAGCGCACCTTGGTTATGCGTATCCTACGTTAGTAAATGAAGATATTTCGAAAGGTTGGGATATTCGTAAAGCTGGATTAGGTTTAATTCGCAACCTACCAGGTAAGAAACAGCCCGTAAATTTGATTGAGGATTGCGCGGTGGCGCCGGTAGATTTACCTGCTTATGTGGCTGAAATTCAAGCTTTGTTAGCAAAAAACCACGTCCAAGCTGCATATTATGCACATGCTGGTGCAGGAGAATTACATATTGAGCCCTTTATCGACATCCATACCCCCGAAGGTAAATCTTTATTTAGGTCTCTTTTATCGGAAACAGTTGAGATTCTGAAAAAATACCGAGGCTCCCTAAGTGGTGAACATGGAGACGGACGGCTTCGAGGTGAATTTATTCCTGCCTTGATGGGCCAAGAAATATATCAATTGTTTAAAGAGATTAAGCATGTTTTTGACCCACATAACCTATTAAATCCGGGTAAAATTGTCAATACACCACCGATGGATGAAGCATTTCGACCACGTGTTTCACAGGCAAATTTACCAACGTTCTTTCATTACGGGGATTTAGCGGGCCCTTTGGCACTGGCTGAAAAATGTTCAGGCTCCGGTGATTGCAAAAAATCATCGATAAGCGGAGGTACGATGTGCCCAAGTTTCATGGCGACGCAAAATGAAAAAGACAGCACACGCGCGCGGGCAAACATGCTGCGTCAATTAATCACCTCAGAAGGTGATCAAGCCTATAACAATCCTGAATTACTCGAAGTCTTAGACTTGTGCCTTTCTTGTAAAGGATGCCAAACAGAATGCCCGTCCGGTGTAGACATGGGTAAGCTAAAAGCAGAGACATTACAACAACATTACCTCCAAAAAGGAACTCCATTTCGCACGCAATTAATTGGGCATTTTCCCAAGCTACAAGCATTAGCAAGTTACATCGCACCAGTGTACAATATGCTTGTCGCATTTCCAGGGACAAGTATTATTATCAAGACACTGATGGGTTTCTCTTGGAATCGCAGCATTCCAGAAGTACATTTCACATCACTTGAAAGTTGGTTTAAACGCTACAGTAAGCGTATTAACCAAGGCGAATTCAAGCAAGGACAAGTTTATCTATTTGCTGATGAATTTACCAATTACAACGATGTAGAGCTTGGTAAAAAAACGATCCTACTCTTAAATGAACTAGGATACGGTGTAGAAATCCCCTCTGATATCATCAGCGGACGAAGTTATATCTCCAAAGGGATGTTGGCCATTGCGCAAAACTTGGCCAACAAAAACGTACGTAAACTCGCACCAATCATCACAAAATCAAAACCGTTGATCGGTATTGAACCAAGTGCCTTATTGAGTTTTCGTGATGAGATACCGCAGCTAGTTTCAGCAGATTTACGGGAACAAGCGAATGAACTAAAAGAAAATTGCTTACTGATTGATGAATTTTTAGCCCAAGAAATTAAGACTAAGCGGATTGAAAAATCCAAATTTTCAACTGGTAAACAAAAAATCGTTTTACACGGCCATTGTCATCAAAAATCCATCGCCGGGTTGAGTGTTACGCGTCAGGTGTTAAGTTTTCCAGAAAATTTTGAGGTTGAATTATTGCCAACTGGCTGTTGCGGCATGGCAGGGTCATTTGGCTATGAAAATAAGCACTACGAATTATCCCAACAAATTGCCAAATTAGTACTGTTCCCTCGCCTACTAAGTACCAAAAGCAGCACCATTATCGCTAGTAATGGAACTTCTTGTCGGCATCAAATAAAAGATGGCATCGACAAAGAGGGAAAGCATCTTGCAGAAATCATGTATGATGCTTTAGCCAAAAAAACAATAAAGTCATGATCCAATTCAATATTTCCATTTTTGTGGAAAATGCCATTGAGACACAAGCGATAAAGGCATTGACTCAGCATATTATTCCAGAATTAAATGAATGGGATTTTGTTGAGCAGGCGCATGCATTTGAAATTAGTTCACATCAAGAGCCTGATTCTAAAGGTTTTTCGATCCAATGCCTTATTCCTACCACGGAAGAACGACGTAAAGAGGCCATTGAAACATTGATTTCCGAATTTTTTGCACAGGAATTTCCAAATCAATTCGTGTATTTCCCGAGCCAGTTAAAGCGAATCTAGGTCCAATTTATCGGTTCAGAGCCTGTTTTCTTTAAAAAATCATTCGCACGCGAAAAAGGTTTTGTTCCAAACCATCCGCCACGATTAGCAGATAGCGGAGAAGGATGTGCACATCGAATGACGAGGTGTTTTGTTTCATCTATGTGCTTGCCAACTTGTTGGGCATAGTTACCCCACAGCATAAAAACCAGAGGTCTTTCACGCGAGTTTAAGGAGGCTAGAATTGAAGAGGTGAAAGTTTGCCAACCGATCTTTACGTGGGAGCCTGGTTGATTCGCCCGAACCGTAAGCACCGAATTCAATAACAAAACACCTTGATTGGCCCAATCTGTTAGATCGGTTTGAGATCTTTGAACACCTAAATCGGCAGTTAATTCTTTAAAAATATTTCGCAAGGAGGGTGGGATTTTAATCCCATTGGGTACAGAAAAACTAAATCCTTGCGCCTCCCCTTCTCCATGGTACGGATCTTGGCCCAAAATCACAACGCTAACATCTGTATAAGCTGTTAGTTCCAAAGCCCGAAATACTTTTAAAAACTCCGGAAAAACATGTTGGCTCTCATATTCATCCCTAAGCCGAGCCGCCAAAGCCTCCATCCAAGCTTGATCGAAATGAGATTTCAAAATTAAATTCCAATCATTTTGTATTAAATCCCGTAAATTTAGGTCCTTAGTCATTAAATAAATTTTGATATGCCTCAATCCACTGAAAAAGGATTTAAGATAACTGTAAAAGTGACTCATATGCCTGATTATGAATTACAGGCACCCTATAAACACTTTTTCTCGTACCAAATTACAATCAAAAATACTGGAAATCAACCCGCGCAATTGGTAAGCCGATTTTGGAAAATCATCGACGGAAGCCAAGCGCCTGAATATGTAAAGGGATTAGGCGTCGTGGGCCTGCAACCTATTATTGAATCAGGAGAATCATTTACATATACATCTGCTTGTCCCATTGTCTCAGAGATTGGACAAATGAGTGGCTATTTTACCTTCTTAAATTTAGTTGACCAACAAACATTTCAGGTAAATACACCTGCATTTGAATTAGTTACTAATTACAGTTTAAATTAATGTTCGCACGACTACGTTTTAACTGGAAAGCACAAACGGCACATGGACTACACTCACCATTTGTCTATGATTTATACGTGTCGGTAATTAATCCGATCTACCAACAATCCAATGTAAACTTGGTAGAAAAACTTATTCATGGGATAGGAAGCTATTTAAAGTTAGCGAAAGGAAAATTGCACGTCATCGATTTAAGTCGAATTCAAGAGATCGAATTGGAAGCAATCGAAAGCTTGTTTGAAAGTACGGATAACGTAATCATTTGCTTAAATCCACATGCAAATGCGCAAACGTATTTAAAATGGCAAAAATTTTACCAAAACAAATTAGTTATTCATTCAATCGAACTATTCGAAATGGGAATTATTAGTTTAAATCCGACTGCTCCGAAACAACACTTTTGGCTAAAAAAGTCATAAAAAAAGGAGCAACCATTCGGCTGCCCCTCAAAAAAAAAATAGACTTAAACTGGCTTAGCAATTTCAACAAATACACGCTTTCCTTTAATCTGCGCGCCTACCATTTTATCAATTACCTGATTAGCATATTCTTTTGGAACATCCACGTAGGTATGCTTATTCTCAATTTGAATTTGCCCTAACACATTTCCTGGAATTCCTGTTTCGCCAGCAAAAGCGCCAACGATATTGGAAGGGGAAATTTTCTCATTAAAGCCAATATTCACGAACATACGTACCATATTTTCGTCAGTTTTGTAAGGTTTTCCTTCCCGGTCAACGCGTGGTCCACGTGGGCCACTGCCGCGTTCAGAACCTCTTTCAAAACGACCGCCACGATCTCCACCACGGTCTCCATAACCACCACGTGATTCACGATCAAAACGACCACCACCACGACGTTCACCACCACGCGAATCACGATCACGGAATCCTCCGCCACGCTCCTCGCGACCAAACTTACGTGATTGACGTTCGAATTCGCCTTCTAGATTTTCATCACCAAATTCATTCTTTTGGATACCCATGTTCATTTTAACTAAGGCAGCAACAATTTGCTCCGTAGAAAAACCTGCATGCTGTAAACTCTCCAATGAATCAGCAAATACCTCCAAGTCACCCTCATTGATGGTAGCAGCGACACGTTCGATAAACATGCCTTTTTTAATGCCTACTACATCAGTGAATGATGGAATCACTCCTTTGTCAATTTTAACTTTGGTGAAATTCATAATTTCACGCAAACGATTGCGCTCAGAACCCACTACCAAGGTAAATGCTTTACCGAATTTTCCGGCACGACCTGTACGACCAATACGGTGTACGTAATATTCTTCATCTAATGGGATATCGTAATTAATTACAGCGTCCACATTATCAACATCCAAACCACGCGCAGCTACATCCGTAGCAACCAAAATACTAACATTTCCATTACGGAAACGATTCATTACTTGGGTCCGTTGGCTTTGACGTAAATCACCATGCAAACCTTCTGCAGAATAGCCACGAGCGACTAATTCCTCAACAACCTCATCAACACGTTTCTTTTGATTACAAAAAATTAGCATCAATTTCAACGCATAAAAATCAATCAAACGGGTTGTTACTTCCATTTTAGCGCGACCCTTAACATCAAAATACAATTGCTCGATGTTCACATTCGTCATCTCATTCTTAACGACCTTAACTAATTTAGGATCAGTTAAATAACGACTAGTTAACGCCAAAATAGGCTTAGACATCGTCGCAGAGAATAAAACAGTTTGGCGCTCATTAGGCATTTCTTGCAAGATACTTTCAATATCCTCGCGGAATCCCATATCTAACATTTCGTCTGCCTCATCTAAAACGATCATAGATGCTTGCTGCAACTTCAAAGCACGACGCTCAATTAGGTCAATCACACGACCTGGAGTACCAACAACAATGTTTGCACCCGCCTTCAACGATTTAATTTGACGATCTATTGAATCACCGCCATAAACGGTAGTCACCCAAACACCTTTTGTGAATTTGGCCAATTTCTTCATTTCTTCAGAAACTTGAACAGCCAACTCACGTGTTGGACATAAAATTATTGCTTGTACGAATTTTTCAAAAGGAACAATGTGCTCAATCATCGGAATACCGAAGGCTGCGGTTTTACCCGTACCTGTTTGTGCTTGTCCAATGACATCGCGACCTTCTAAAACGAAGGGTATAGCTTCTGATTGGATGGGAGAAGCGAATTCAAACCCCATTTCTTTTACTGCTTCTTGGATACCTTCCGACAAAGGAAGACTATCAAAGCGAATTTTTTCACTCATGATTTTTTTGTTTAACTATGATGCCCTCACACATCCGTAATTAAACCTAATAGCCCTCTAGTCATATAAGACAGGGTTTTACAATCTCTTGTAATCGATTTATGCGGATGCATTTGTACTAATAAGCCACAAAAGTACGCATACTTACTACAGAAAGCAAATGAATTGCACTATTTTAATAAAGGCTTTTTGGTGAGCACCATATAAACGTCGGAATCACTATCCGAAAAAGTAACGGAAGGATCATCCGATTTGACCTCGATTCGTACAGGAACTACCCCCTCACCTA
The DNA here is from genome assembly GCA_945883625.1 of Spirosoma fluviale. Taxonomy (GTDB): domain Bacteria; phylum Bacteroidota; class Bacteroidia; order Cytophagales; family Spirosomataceae; genus Aquirufa; species Aquirufa fluvialis_E. Next base: position 37,537 of record CAMCXW010000007.1, on the reverse strand, counting down.
CCAATCGGTTTTTCAAGACAAAGCCTCTTTTAAGGGACGAGCGTTCATTTTTACTTGATTTGACCACCAATTTCACATGCACATCTTTGAACGCATATAAGCCTTCAGCTAACCGCTTAAAAACAAGGTCATTAGAAGCTAAAAGTAGATCAGTTTGATTATCAAATTGCAATTCTTTCAAACTGAATTCAGCAGATTCAAGTTGAGTTGAATCGATTAAATACTGATGTATGGACACAAGTACTGACGACTTAGATATATCGAATGGCTTACCACTTGGCCATACTAACGTAATTAAAGAATCGGATTTTAACCGATTCGAATCTAAAACGGCCTGAGTTAAACTGTCGTTTAATTTACTCAAACTGTCCAATGGAATAATTTCTTCCGTTTCTGTTACATTTTCTGCATCATTATCACTTCGAAATGTCGTATACCAAATTGCGAAAGCGCCCACTAAAACGACAGCAACCACTGAAAGTAACATGGGTAAGGTAATCCGCTGCATTAAACCCGTTGAAGTATCTGCATGCGTTTCACTTTCATCCGAATACGCCAATACAACCATGGGATCAACCTTCAATATGTCTGAAAGCAATAAAATATCTGATATCGCATATTGAATTTTACCTGAACACAACGCATTAAAATCCGACTTCTTAGCCAAAAAGAAGGCGCTATATGCCTTCCAATCTTTTAGTGCTGGATAATCTGTTTGCTTCAATTTATACCCATATAATCCAAAAAATAAGGTTAACCCTTTTAGTACAGATGAACTCTTGCAACCAAGATCGCGTGATAACAACATCGCAATCGCACTTTTTTTATCTGGAATTAAAATACTCATCATGCCTTCGCCAAAATGCATAATTTCATCTAAATCAAACTTAGCTTCAGAATCGCCAACATACCCCTCTATCGATTCAATAGGGATTGGTTTTTGTAAAATGAAATTATACAATGCATTGTATCGTATGCGATTGCGTACCAATTTCAATAATCCTCCCAAAATAATTGCCTCCCAAACCGGAAATAATTCAGCGACTTTTTCTTCGGTCTCTTGTAACATAACTGCAACCCTTTTCTGGATTCGCAGTTTTTCTTCCGCCGACAGTACACTAAATAAATGGGTCATATGATTAATTTCAGATGCGAAATTACCTTATTTTTATTTTTTATCCTCGTAAATAAGTACAATCATTTACCTTTGCGTTATGAAAAAAGTTTTATTTATCGATCGCGATGGAACATTGATCGTTGAACCCGTGATAGACCAACAAGTTGACAGTTTCGAAAAACTCGAATTTCTACCACATGCTATTTCGAATTTGAAGAAAATCAATGATGAATTTGATTTCGAATTGGTCATGGTGACAAATCAAGATGGTTTAGGAACTGCTTTGTTTCCAGAGGAAACATTTTGGCCAGTCCACAATAAACTGTTGGCAATTCTTGCGGGAGAAGGCATCCATTTTTCAAACATACACATCGACCGTAGTTTTCCAGCAGATAATCTACCTACTCGTAAACCCGGAATAGGGATGTTGTCAAACTATTTCACTTCCGAATACGACTTAGCAAATTCCTATGTATTGGGTGATCGCGAAACAGATATTCAATTAGCTAAAAATCTAGGTGCCCAAGCCATATATATTGGAAATGGCACATTGAAGGATTCGGTAGCCTTGCAATGTACGCATTGGGATGACATTTATACATTTTTAAAATTACCTGCACGCAGCGTTACACACGAACGCAATACGCATGAAACCAAAATTGCCATCGAGTTAAATTTAGATGGATCAGGGAAAGCAAATAACCAAACTGGGCTTGGATTTTTTGATCACATGTTAGACCAAATCGCAAAACATGCTAATATAGATCTCGCTGTCCGTGTTCAAGGTGATTTACACATAGACGAACACCATACCATTGAAGACACAGGAATCGCCTTGGGTGAAGCTTTTTCATTGGCATTAGGCGACAAAAGAGGCATAAACCGGTATGGATTCCTTTTACCTATGGATGAATGTTTAGCTCAGGTAGCCATTGATTTCTCAGGAAGAAATTGGCTTGTTTGGGAAGCTTCGTTCAAACGAGAAATGATTGGTGAAATGCCTACGGAGATGTTTTCGCATTTTTTTAAATCATTTTCAGATGCTGCCAAATGCAATATAAATATTCAAGCATCCGGAGAAAATGAGCACCACAAAATTGAAGCCATTTTCAAAGCCTTTGCGAAAACGATTCGCATGGCCGTGGAGCGTGACGTGAAAAATTTAAATTCTTTACCAAGTACAAAGGGATTACTTTAAACAAATTGATTATTTTTGCATAAATATTAAAAACACTATGGGTTATTCAGGAGCAGCATTTTTCATCATTTTGTTCGCGATTTCAGTATTTGTGGGATCGAAACTTCAAAAAATCTATAAGGAAAGAGGCAAATAATCGCCTCTTTTTTTACATCCATCCTTCATCAGCAAAGCTGACGTATGTGTTGCCGACCATGATCAAATGATCAGCAACCGCAATTTCAAAGAGCCTTCCAGCCTCTACTATCTTTTTTGTGATATCTCGATCTGCCTGACTTGGCTTCTTCTGCCCAGAAGGATGATTATGTGCTAAAATCAACGAAGATGCTTGTTGGCCTATTGCCGACTTAAATATCATTTTAACATCAACAACCGTTCCAGCAATTCCTCCCGTACTTATTCGCTCTATTTTAAGTAAACGAGCAGCTCGATTTAAATGGATCACCCAAAATTCCTCATGCCCCAGGTCTAAAAATTTGGGCTGAAATAAGTCAAATGCATCTTTAGAACTTCGAACAAAAGGTATGTCGGTTGGTAAATGAAATGCAGCACGCCTACGTCCAAGTTCGAGTGCAGCTATTAAAATAGAAGCCCGCGCAACACCAATACCTCGAAAATTCATAAAATCCGACGTGGTAAATTGGCCCAATCGATTTAAATCAAAATCAATAGTCTCAAGAATTGATTGCGCAATACCTAACGCAGAAAGGCTTGGAATGCCAGAACCAATTAATATTGCAAGCAACTCCTCCAAACGAAGAAATTCTTTGCCTTGGCTGGCTAATATTTCGCGAGGACGATCCTCCACACGCAATGCAGAAATTTTGGTTGAATACATGCCCGAAGGTAACAGGCATAAATAAGAAAACCCCGCGAGTTGCGAGGTTTTCCAAGTACTTGATAATAAAGTCTTAGGCGGCTAATTTGTTTGCCAACTTAGCTAATTTAGATTTTTGATTAGCTGCTTTATTCTTATGGATGATATTCTTCTTTGCTAACTTATCTAATGCAGAAGATACTTGCTTGAATAAGTCTGAAACCAACGCTTTATCCGTTGTAAGTCTTAATTTCTTCACCAACGTACGTGTTGATTTATGTTGATAACGGTTACGCAAACGCTTTGATTCATTTGCACGGATACGCTTTAATGCTGATTTATGATTTGCCATCTTCTAAAAAATTCTCTTTTCTGTAAAATTGAATTGCAAAATTAAACAAAATGATTATAAATCACAATATATCATTCAAAAAATTATTCAATAGGGTACTCCTGCTTCAAATATGCCTATTTTATGCGACAAATGCTCTTTCATGGGGATTTTATGCCCATAAACGCATTAATCACCTCGCGGTATTTACCCTTCCATCCGAAATGAATCGACTTTATAAACGGCATATACGAGAGATTGAAAATTTGGCTGTATTGCCAGACCAACGAAGACATTCGATGGATGAGGAAGCCGCCCGCCATTACATTGATTTAGACAAATATGAACTTAAAGTCTTAGCCTATCTACATTATGATAAAGCAATTCTAATGTATACCCAAGATAGTTTACAACAGCATGGCATCGTTCCATGGATTATACCGATGATGCAAAAAAGGCTAAAACAGGCCTTTTTGAACCGAGACACCCTTCAAATAATTAAAATTTCCGCTGAACTTGGCCATTATATTGCGGATGCACATGTCCCCTTGCACACTACATCTAATTACGATGGCCAACAAACAAATCAAGTGGGTATCCATGCTTTTTGGGAATCCAGAATTCCCGAGATGCTACAGGCAGACCTAGAAGCTTGGTCCATGCCGGCCACCTACATCATAGATTTACAAAAAAATACGTGGGAATGGATACTAGAAGCGCATACATATGTAAGCACATTACTACAGGTTGAGACTAAATTGAACGCGCGAACAAAGCCAGTCAATAAATATGTATTTCTAAAAAAGGGATCTATACTTAACAAAACCTATGCTCCGGCTTATGCAAAAGAATATCACAAATTACTAAATAAGCAGATTGAACATCAATTTAATCAAGCAGTTCAGCATATCGGAAATGTTTGGTATTCAGCATGGCTGGAATCTGGCCAACCCGACTTTAAATAATTTTGTGCAATTTTGCAGCATGACAGAAAAATTCATTCAACTCAAAGCAGGCAAAGACGCCCCTGTTAAACGATTTCATCCTTGGGTATTTTCAGGAGCCATTCAAAAACAAAGTACAAATTTGCAAGATGGCGACTGGGTCGATGTTGTTTCGTCTCGAGATGAGTTTTTAGGTACAGGACATTTTCATAACGGTAGTATCGTTGTCAAAATATGTTCATTCGCCCCCATTACGAATAAAGCTGAATTTTGGGAAAACCGAATTCAAAATGCATGGGATCTACGACTTTTATTGAATTTACCCAAAACAAATGCTTTTCGTCTAATTCATGGCGAAGGTGACGGATGCCCAGGGTTGATTATGGATCTTTACAAAGATGTAATCGTATTTCAAGCACACACAATCGGAATGCACCGCGATCGCGATGAAATAGTGGCAGCGATAAAAAATACCCTAGGTAAAAAAGTAAAAGCCATTTACGATAAATCGCGCGAGACGCTACCCCCAGAATATGCACAAAATTGCACAAATTCATTTGTCTTTGGGGAGCTTAAAGTTCCTTACACGGTACAAGAAAACGGACTATCATTTTCCATTAATTGGATTACAGGGCAAAAAACAGGTTTTTTCTTGGACCAACGGGACAATCGAAAATTGTTAGCCCATTATGCAGAAGGAAAAGACATTTTAAATACGTTCTGCTACTCGGGTGGTTTTTCTATGTATGCCCTACAAGCAGGTGCCAATTCAGTGATTTCATTAGATGCTTCTGCTAAGGCAATTGATTTGGTACATGAGAATATTCGCATCAATAAAATGGAGGCAAAAAATCATGAGGCCATTTTGGGCGAAACTCTCCCCTATTTACGGAATTGTGAAACAGATTTTGACATAATCGTACTAGACCCACCCGCATTTGCCAAATCCATGAACGCGAAGCATAAAGCGCTACAAGGATATCAAAAAATAAATGAATTAGCGTTACGAAAAATCAAGAAAAACGGTCTTCTATTTACCTATTCTTGCTCACAAGTCATCACCCGCGAATTATTTTATAACATGCTTGTTGCCGCCGGTATCGCCGTTGGCCGTGAAATTCAAGTAATCCATCAAATGACCCAAGGGCCAGATCATCCCATCAATCTCTTTCATCCCGAAAGTAATTACTTAAAGGGATTTGTCCTCAAGGTATTGTAATCAAAAAAGGCTTCCCAAAGGAAGCCTTTTTTACTAGTCTACGAAACGGAAAATTCGACTCCAACGAATCTTTCCAGAAAACAAACCTTTATTTGGATCTAAAGACATCCAGACAAAAACTGCTTTGCCTACGATATTTTCGGATGGGACAAAACCCCAAAAACGTGAATCAGCAGAATTATGCCGATTGTCCCCCATCATGAAATAATAATCTTGCTTGAACGTATACGTTTTCAAAAATTCACCATCTTTCACCAACTTCCCTCCTTGTAATTCAATTCCAGAATTTCCTTCATACGTACGAATTGCTTCCTGATAAAAAGCAACATTCTTTGAGTCCAACGTAACAGTCATACCTTTTGCAGGTATTTTAACCGGACCAAACCAGTCACGATTAAACTTAAACTGTACCGTATCATGTGGAAAAATATCAAGAAAAGTAACACCTTTGGGATCTTTAAAGGAGTCTAAATCAAATGTCTTAGCCCATGAAAGCGCTTTGATTTCGTCAATATGCTTTTTGGATGTATTCATTTTGTAACCAACCAACTGATTTGTAGAATCCGCTAAAGGCAACCAATCTGCCGAATCATAACTAGCATCAGGTGAATTGCGAATACCATAGGTATCGAAAAAAGTTTCGTCCAAATTTTCCTTCGTTTTCATGAAAACAGGGTGTTGCATGCGTTCAGGATTATCCATCGCTTTTCCATTTATATAGACTTGCTGGTCCCTAACCTCTAAAACATCACCCGGCGTTCCTACACAACGCTTCACATAAAAAGTTCGCAAATCTAGCGGCGCATCGCCATCTTCCTCAAAATTGGGTGCATTAAACACAACAGCATCCCCTTTCTTTACCTCCGTAAATCCAGGTAATCGATACACCGGTAATTCGATCCAACGCAAATAAGAAGGTAAATTTGTGAACCATATTTTTTGATGTGTGAGTGGTAATTGCAACGGAGTTTTAGGTGTACGAACACCATAATGCATTTTGCTCACGAATAAAAAATCACCCACCATTAAGGAGCTCTCCATCGAAGGAGTAGGAATCGTATAGGCTTCAAATAAGAAAAATCGAATTAATGTTGCAGCGACTACGGCAAACATAACTGAATCTAACCATTCTCTAAAGGCAGATTTCTGAGTTGGTTTCTTTGTTTCTGGTGACTTCATGTCTATTTAATAAAATTTAAATCAATAAATGTAAATGCAATTATTTCAACATGTCCTCCATGCCCAAAATCCCTTTTTTACCTTGAATCCATTCGGCAGCAATAACAGCCCCAAGCGCAAATCCTTCCCGACTAAACGCCTCATGCGTGATCTCTATTTGATCAACTTTAGAAATATATTTAACGGTATGAGTGCCTGGAATCGTAGATTCCCGTTGCGACCAAATCGGTACTTCATTCGATTGTGGAATTTCATTATTTACCCATTTTGTCCGGTCTGCATACGCATCAATAATTCCTTCTGCAAGCGTAATGGCCGTACCTGAAGGCGAATCCTTTTTCTCCAAATGATGAATCTCATTGGTATAAATATCGTACGCTGTATGTGGAGCCATTAATTTTGCCAACGTGCGATTCAATTGAAAAAATAAATTAACCCCAATCGAATAGTTGGACGCATAAAAAAATGTAGAATCATGTGCAGCAGTGGCGCGCTCAATTTCACTTTTCTTTTCAAGCCAACCAGTCGTTCCGCAAACTATAGGGATTTGTTTCTCAATACACGCAGAAATATTCGCAAAAGCAGATGCAGGATTTGAAAATTCAATCGCCACGTCTGCTTCGCTAGAAGTTAAATTCATCAGATCATGTGCATTATCAACGTCGATACGCGCAACAATTGTATGACCTCGACCGAGCGCAAGGCGTTCAATCTCTTTTCCCATCTTACCGTATCCAATTAGGACAATTCGCATAGATTTCATTTTTTAAAATTAAAGGATAAAGTCAAACTTGATACGATACCTTTTGACAAAGGGTCGAAATCAAGGATAGGTTTTACCCGTAAACTAATATCATCTGAGACATCAAATGTCTTCAAATGGGCACTTACATTTGCATCTACAACATTGAATGCCCACGCCACAAACATCCCAATGTACGTATAATCACGATTCCGACGAAATCCATCGTTAATTCGCTTCAATTGATTCACGTCCAAATCACGCGCTAATCCATCCTCATAAACAACCGAAACAGTTCGGGGTGGTACGTAACTTGGATCATCAGCTCGCTGCGAAACGATGTAATAAAATGATCGGTATTTTTGATATCTGACCTGATTATAGTTAGCAATCATCCCCAGCGAAACAAATGCACCAGCTACCAAAGGTAATTTCCAATACTGTCTATTATAAGCTTGGCCCAAACCAGGAAAAATTAATGAACGGATTGTTGAAACCCGTGGAATAATCTTGTGCTTAGACTTAGCTAAAATTGTATCCTTTTGCGACACTGAATCAACCGGTATCCCCATTAATTCAGTAGATAAACAAAACAAAACAACAAAAGGAACGACAAAATAGCGCATAAATCTAGGATTGGATCGATTCCAATAGGCGCTTTAGATCGGCAGAAGATTTAAGTAGCAACTTAACTTCCCCTTTTCCTTCAGCATTCATTTTTAAAGAGACAGGAACCTTAAAATGATCCGCTAATTGGCGTTGCCAAAGACGCATTTCTTCTGCATTAACTAACTTAGATACACCAGGTTGTTCATCTGATTTACCGGCTGCCGACTGACGAACAGCATCTTCCAACTTTCGAACGGACCATTCTTCGGCTATTGTCTTACTAAATAATTGTTGCTGTAAGGCAGGATTCTCCAACGAAATAAGACAACGGGCATGTCCCATGGATAGTTGATTTTCACGAATTGCCAATTGGATATGTACTGGCAATTTCAATAAACGAATGTAATTCGTGACTGTTGACCTATTCTTCCCTACCCGAGCACCTAAATCCTCTTGATTTAAATGGCATTCTTCCATCAAACGCTTGTACGACAACGCAATTTCAATGGCATTTAAATTTTCCCGCTGAATGTTCTCAATCAAAGCCATCTCAATCATTTGTTGGTCATCCGCCGTCCGCACATACGCAGGAATACGGGTTAAACCAGCAAGTTTTGACGCTTGCAAACGACGCTCACCAGAAATTAATTGAAAACTACGCGCACCGATCTTACGAACAGTAATAGGTTGAATAATCCCATGAACACGAATAGAGTCCGCTAAATCTTCCAAAGCCGATTGCTCAAAATATTCACGCGGCTGGTATGGGTTTGTTTCAATGTGAACTAATGGAATCTCTTCCATCAGATTAACACCATCTAAACCTCCCATTATTGACCCTGAATGACTGGCAGAACTTTGAAGATTTTCAGAATCTTCCAACAAAGCCCCAAGACCACGTCCTAAACCCGTACGCTTTTTATTATGCTCCTGCTTTATGCTCATATTGACTAACTTATACCGTTTGAAGCAAACCATTCTTGCGAATAATCTCCTTCGCTAAATTCAAATAACTGATGGATCCTTTACTATCTGCATCGTGTAAAATGGCAGGAATCCCAAAACTAGGCGATTCTGACAATCTAATATTCCGAGGAATAATCGTCTCAAAAACCATATTTTTAAAATGGGCGTTAACTTCATTGACAACTTGATTAGATAAGCGCAAGCGCAAATCATACATGGTTAATAAAATCCCTTCAATAACTAACTCAGGATTTAAGCGCGATTGAATAATCTTTATTGTATTCAATAATTTACCTAAACCTTCTAATGCATAATATTCACATTGAACTGGAATTATTACGGAATCAGCAGCTGTAAGGCTATTAATCGTAATCAAACCTAAAGATGGCGAACAATCCATGATGATAAAATCGTAATCCTCTTTGATCGAAACTAAAGCATCCTTCATTTTACCTTCCCGGTTTTTCAAATTTATCATCTCAATTTCCGCTCCCACTAAATCTATATGGGAAGGAATAATATCTAAAAATGGCACTTCTGTTGCTAATATACTCTCGCCCACTTTGGCAATCCCAACCATACATTCGTAAATACTTCGGGTAACTTCCTTCGGATTAAAACCGAGTCCAGAGGTCGAATTTGCTTGTGGGTCCGCATCAATTAAAAGAGTCTTAAATTCCAAGGCAGCAAGACTTGCAGCTAAATTAATCGCCGTAGTCGTTTTGCCTACTCCTCCCTTTTGATTTGCAATCGCGATAATCTTACCCATGAATTTTATTTTAACGAAATGAACCAACAATATTACGAAAAAGGTTTCACATCTTTTTTCAAAAATGAATCGATCCATGGCCAAATTTTATCTCATGAGTTTAAAGACTTTCAATCAAACTCTTTTAACTTGCCGTAAGATTATCAACAACCTATTTTATGACGCAAAATTCTACATCGCATCCAAAAGGACTCTATGTACTTTTCACCACGGAAATGTGGGAAAGATTTAATTTTTATGGCATGCGTGCCATATTATCATTATTTCTAGTCAGCGCACTTGCATTCAAACAAAATGAAGCCTCCATTTTATATGGTGGCTTTCTCGGCCTAAGTTACCTGACTCCTATGTTGGGCGGATATATTTCAGATCGCTATTTGGGCAATCGAAATTGCATCATTTTCGGAGGTTTTGTGATGGCAGTAGGTCAATTGTTCCTATTCGGTTCTGCTAATACGTTTATCACTAATCTACCTTTGGCCAATATTCTTATGTGGTCGGGCTTATTTTTTCTGATTATCGGAAATGGATTCTTTAAGCCGAATATCTCCTCCATGGTGGGACAATTATATGCCAAAGGTGATACAAAACTAGACGCGGCATTTACCATTTTTTACATGGGTATAAATACGGGCGCATTCTTAGGGATGCTTATTTGCCCGTGGGTAGGCGATGTGAAAGTTGACGGCATACGCGTAGTTGAAACCTTCAAATGGGGCTTTTTAGCCGCTGGAGCAGCCATGATGATCGGAACTGTTTTGTTTTACTTTTTAAAAAACAAATATATTGTCTCATCTACGGGTGAGGCTGTGGGGTTAAAACCAAGCTTTAACACGGCAAATGATTTAACGAAAGAATCAGAAAAAGCCGAGTTTTCGACTCAATCGATAAGTATTGCTTCAATTCTGTTCGTCATACTTGTTTATATATTTCATTCATTTATTGCAACAGCAGAGGCAAACCCAATCAAAGACTGGATTTATCCAATTATATATGCTTCCGGTCTTAGTTTAGCCTATTTAATTATGTCGGACAAAACCTTAAGTAAGGTTGAACGCGACCGCATTTGGGTGCTTTATATCATTGCTTTCTTTGTTATGTTTTTCTGGTCGGCATTCGAACAAGCCGGATCCTCATTAACTTTCATTGCTGACCAACAAACAGATCTACATTTTTTAGGAATCGATTTACCTCCAAGTTCGGTTCAAAATGCGAATTCGATCTTCATTGTACTTCTTGCATTCCCATTCAGTTGGCTTTGGACATGGCTTCAGAAACGTGGAATTGAACCAAATTCTCCTGCAAAACAGTCGATTGGTTTATTATTGTTAGCCACTGGGTATTTTATCATTGCATCCCAAGTGAAAGATTTGGGATCTGAAAAATTAGGGGTTGCCTGGTTATTTTGTATGTATTTATTTCATACCATGGGGGAACTTTGTTTATCGCCGATTGGCCTTTCGTTAGTGGCCAAATTAGCCCCCAAGCGTTTTTCTTCCTTACTTATGGGTGTTTGGTTTATTGCTAATGCGGCAGGGTACGCCTTGGCAGGAACATTAGGCGCATTATTACCATCAATTGAACCAGGAGCATCTATGCCTAGCTTCCTAGGTTTCGAGATTCACAATTTGTACGAATTTTTTATGGTGTTTGTTTCCTTAGCAGGTGCAGCATCTATATTACTATATGTATTGGCCGCTGGGCCTTTAAAACGAATGATGCACGGCATCAAATAAGAATATGCACGGACATGACCACCATTTACACGAAAAACATTTAAAAAGTTCAGATTTCATCACAGATATTGTTATCGGGATGTCAGATGGATTGACGGTACCATTTGCGTTGGCAGCGGGTTTATCAGGAGCTGTAGAATCTGCTGCGATTGTAACAACAGCCGGAGTAGCTGAAATTGTTGCTGGATCTATTGCAATGGGACTCGGTGGATTTTTAGCTGGCCAAACGGAACATGAGCATTATGAAGCGGAATTAAAACGCGAATATGAAGAGGTGGAACGTGTTCCTGAGCGCGAAAAAGATGAAATCAGAGAAGTATTTGAAGATTATGGCTTGAGTCCAGAGGCGCAAGAAATCGTGGTAGAAGCTATTTCAAAAGATAAAGATAAGTGGGTTGATTTCATGATGCGCTTTGAGCTAGGTATAGAGCGTCCACATCCCAATCGGGCACGTAATTCTGCTTTAACAATTGGTATTTCGTATATAATTGGTGGATTTATTCCTTTGGCACCTTATTTCTACGTATCAGAACCTGTAGACGGATTAAAGTATTCTGCAGGTGTAACCATTCTGGCTCTACTCGTATTTGGCTATTTTAAAAGCAAAATAACAGGACAAAATCCGGTTATTGGCTCACTAAAAGTTACATCTATCGGTGCCACCGCGGCTGCAGCTGCGTTTATGGTTGCCAAACTTTTTCAATAGGCCTTTACCGTATCATCTCCTCTTGAATCTGCGCCTCCTTGTAATCGGCCATCTGGGAGGACTAATATACCTTCGACTAATCCAATACCACCAGAGGTCTCAAATTCATAACCTTTTGCTTTTAACCTGACCATTTGCTCCTCAGAAAAACGCTTCGCTTCAACGCGTGTATTATCTGGTAACCACTGATGATGAAAACGAGGAAATTCAACTGCCTGTTGCATATTCATCCCCATTTCTAGCGTATTTAAAACAACTTGGAAAACACTTGTAATGATGGTTGAGCCACCTGGAGTGCCAATAACCATCTTTAATTGGCCATTACTTTCAATAATCGTTGGCGTCATACTAGACAACATCCGTTTTCCTGGTTGGATTTCATTGGCTTTGGAACCAACTAATCCAAATATATTAGGAACGCCAGGTTTAGAGCTAAAATCATCCATTTCATCATTTAGTAAAAAACCTGCACCTCCGACGAAGACTTTACTTCCATACGAATTGTTAAGCGTTGTTGTAATTGAAACAGCATTTCCTTCCTTATCTACAATAGAATAATGTGTTGTTTCGGGACTTTCATAACCAGCAAAAGTACCAGCTTGAATGTCTGAACTTTTTGTTGCCTTTGTAAAATCCAAAGATTTCATTCGATTAGCTACATAGTCGGCATCCAATAATCCAGATACAGGAACCTTAAAAAAATCAGGATCACCTAACCATAAAGCACGATCCGCATAGACACGTCTTTCTGCCTCAATCATAACTTGAAGCGTAGAATCTGAACTAGGGCCCCATTTAGATAATGGAAATGATTCAACCATTTTCATCAATTGCGCTAAGGCAATACCGCCACTAGAGGGAGGTGGCATACCAATAATTCGGTAATTTTTATAATTAGAAATAAGAGGTTTACGCCAAACTGCCTCGTATTTCCGCAAATCTTGATGCGTTATTAGTCCATTTTGTTTACGCATTTCCTCCACAATTAAATCTGCTGTTTTTCCTGCATAAAATCCTTTGTTTTTATCTTGAGCAATTCGAATAAGCGTTTGTCCTAAATCAGCCTGTTTAACGAGTTGGCCTTTAACAAACTCGTGCCCATCTAAGGAGATCAAATATGATTTATCTGGATTTTCTCTACTAAAATCTAACCGATTCCGATTTAATCCACGCGCCTCTTTCTCGGTTAATACGACACCGTTTATGGCTAAATCAATGGCAGGCTGAAGAACTTCTGCCCAAGCTAATCTTCCAAACTTACGATGCATGGCAACCATCCCATTTACCGTTCCCGGTACTCCCGATGCAAAGATTCCAATTAAACTTTTACCCGGTATAACATTACCTGAGGAATCCAAATACATATCACGACTAGCTTTTGCTGGTGCTTTTTCCCTGTAATCCAACGTGAATGCTTTACCTTTGGCAGTCCGATATACTAAAAAACCGCCACCACCTATATTACCCGCAGCTGGGTGACAAACGGCCAAAGCAAAATTTACTGCCACGGCTGCATCAATTGCATTTCCCCCTTTTTGTAGTATTTGTAGGCCTATTTCACTGGCAATAGGGTGTGTAGAAACAACCATGCCATTTTTTGATTCAATCAAAGGTTTCTGGGTACTTTGTGCGCAAACGGTAAAGCTTACGAACAATAGAACAACTAATTTATGATACATAGTAAGTTTCAGGGTATGAAGAAATAAATGCTTAAAATTAGTTATAAAAATACAAGTTTGGTGAATTCAGGTATGCCGAGAAAAGAAAAATATAAATTACCTTTGTGCCTATAACCCAAATTTTTAATTAAAACGATTAGTTAACGTGGATATTTTCGAAAAAGTAGTCAATAATATGGGGCCAATCGGTGCCCATGCACATTATTCACATCATTATTTTTCTTTCCCAAAATTAACGGGGGACTTAGGGCCTCGCATGACATTTATGGGAAAAGAAATGTTAAACTGGTCTTTAAATAACTATTTAGGTTTAGCGAATCATCCAGAAGTAAGAAAAGCAGACGCAGATGCAGCAGCTAAATACGGTTTAGCCTATCCGATGGGTGCACGCATGATGTCGGGAAATACAGATGAACATGAAGAATTTGAGCGCCAATTAGCTGAGTTTGTTGGCAAAGAAGACTCCTTCTTGCTAAACTATGGATATCAGGGGATTATGTCAGTCATCGAATGTATGGTTGACCATCGTGATGTTATCGTATACGATGCAGAGTCACATGCCTGCATCATTGATGGAATTAGATTACATAAAGCCAAAATGGGTGATTACTATAAGTTTAATCACAATGATATGGATTCATTGCGTAAAAACTTAGATAGAGCTACGAAACGCATACAAGAAACAGGTGGAGGTATTCTTGTGATCACTGAAGGAGTATTTGGTATGTCAGGCAAAGTTGGATCACTCGATAAAATTGTTGAACTTAAATCAGATTATAATTTCCGTTTATTAGTAGATGATGCACATGGATTTGGCACTATGGGTGCCAATGGTCGTGGTGTAGGCGAACATTTAAATTGTACTGAAGGTATTGATTTGTATTTTTCCACATTTGCTAAATCTATGGCGGCCATTGGTGGATTTGTGGCTGCGCCAAAAGACATTATTATGTACCTCAAATACAATATGCGTTCTCAAACCTATGCAAAGGCACTTCCTATGCCGTATGTAATTGGCGGAATGAAGCGTTTGGAGTTAATTAAAAAGCATCCTGAACTTCGAGATCAACTGTGGGCCAATGTGAAAGCGTTGCAAAAAGGTTTAATTGAAAAAGGATTTGATATTGGGGAAACAACTTCACCGGTGACACCTGTATTCTTGCATGGTGATTATGATATAGCGTCAGTAACCTCTTTAGTTAGAGATTTACGTGAAAATATGGGAATCTTCTGTTCAATTGTCGTTTATCCAGTTGTCCCGAAAGGTCAAATTATGTTACGTATTATACCAACGTCCTCTCATACGATAGCAGATATCAATTACACGACTACGTGTTTTGCGGAGGTTCAAAAAAGGCTCCAAGCGGGTTATTATCGTGATTTAACTAAGTAATTGATAAATTTTAAGCAGTTTTTTCACTTTTTTAACTTTTTTTTGGCTTTTTTTTGCTTAATAATTTGCAGGATATACATTTTTTGCTAAATTTCGCCTTATAAGCGCTTCAAACGGCGAATAAAGACAATCTAATTTTTTTACAACCAAAATTCAACTTATTATGAGCAGATTTGCACAAGTGAAAGATCTAATTTTATCATTAGAGTCAGATTTCGAAAAGTTCTATGACAAAGGAAATCAAGCAGCTGGTACACGCGTTAGAGGTGGCTTGCAACAATTGAAGACTTTATCTCAAGAGATTCGTACTGAGGTACAAAACAAGAAAAACGCAACAAAGTAATTTTTACTTTAACGTTACTCTGTAAAAAAAGCTCGATTTATCGAGCTTTTTTTATGTCCTAAAATAAGTTTGCATGCATAACAGTAGCAATGCCGTCAACCATTATTTTTCCTCGTTCCAATTCAAAGACTTGCGTGCTTAGTTCAGCCGTGTGCTTCATATCATTAATTGATACTACTTGAAAAAAGGCACGATATGTTTGTCCTACATACAAAGGACGTTTGAATTCCGATACCTGCTTTAAATAAACACTTCCGGAACCCGGAAAATCCATTCCCATGACTTTCGAGAAAACACTTGCGATTAATGTTCCGTGAATAATTGGTTTCTTAAATGGCGTAGTAGCAGCAAATGACTCGTCCCAATGCAAAGGGTTGAAGTCTCCCGATATTTTACAAAAATCATTTACTTGCTCTTGTGTAAATGAAAACTCAATTTCAAAACTTGCTCCCAGTTGGATCATCTCGTAAACTATTAAATTTGATAAAATGCGGGTACCTTTGTAAACAAACCGAAAAACATGATTTGTTTTATTTTAAATCCCAATTCCGGAAACAAAAGTAATAGATATCGCATGGGGATTTTGGAAAAACTACAAAAGATTCCAAATAGCCAACTCTACATAACGCAATATCCAGGACACGCTAAAGAAATTGTTCAGAAACTAATCAACGAACATAAAGCTACTCGAATCGTCGCTATAGGCGGAGATGGAACTGTCAACGAAATAGGTGCATGCGTTCAGGGAACCAATATAGCCCTAGGAATCATTCCAATCGGTTCTGGAAATGGACTAGCCAGACATTTGGGAATTTCAATGCAATTTAACAAAGCACTTAAACAAGCTCTTCAAGGAAATGAACATCTTATCGATACATTAAGTTGGAATGATAAACCATTCTTCTGTACAGCAGGAATTGGATTTGATGCGGAAGTCGCCTCCAAATTTGCACGTGGAAATGGTCGTGGGCTATTAAATTACATTAAAGCAACCTTACAAACATTCAAGACCTATCAGTCGACAAAACTAAATCTTGCAAATGGTGAATTGGCAGATCTTTTTTCCTTGACAATTGCCAACGCAAATCAATATGGGAACAATGCGTTTATTTCGCCATTTTCCAACTTACAAGATGCTCAATTTGAAGTAGTTAAAATAAAAAAAGGTAATATTTGGCAAATAGGCCAACTTGGAATTAGTCTATTTTTGAAAACCATAAATAAGCAACATATAGTGGATATTTTCAGCACAGATTCGTTTGAAATACGTGTAGCAATCGGCACCAAATTTCACTTAGATGGAGAGGGCCTACGAACTGAAGATGAAATCATAAAAATAAAAATATTTGCAAAAAATTTAAAAATAATTATTTAGTTAAAATAAACTAGTATTTAAATTACAATTCATTGATTTTCAATAAGTTATATTAAAGTATTTCGACTAAAAATTTCCGCATACCTATAATAAATACGTTTTTTATTCAAAAAAAATGTATTTATTTTTATTTGATTTTTTAAAGGGGAAAAGCCATTAAGCGCCTATATTATTGGACATTTTTTAGTTCCAAATTTTTAGGCAATTTTATTCAAGTAAAATCAACATTTATTTATTTTTTGAAATTTGGAAGACCCCCGAATTTTACTATTTTTGTCTCCCCGCTAAAAAAACGAATTCGTTTTTCGTAGTAAAAAAACCACTTCATTGAAGTTATAAATAAACCAACTTTTGAAGGTTAACCTTTAATTAGTTGGCATGGAATTTTTGTCTCTAAAAATACGTAAACAAATAAATGCAAACTGAATTAAAAGACTTATGGCTACGATGTTTGGAAATTATCCGAGAGGATGTTTCTAGCCAAAGTTTTTCAACTTGGTTTGTACCAATCGTCCCTTTAAAATTTCAGCATAATACATTAACGATTCAAGTTCCTTCCCAATTCTTCTATGAGTGGTTGGAAGAAAACTATGTTGCCGTTTTACGCAAAGCTATTGACCAGACGATTGGTAAACGTGGTATGTTAGAATATTCGATCGTCATAGATAAAGGAGATCGAAAAAATCCACCAATTACGTTTAATCTACCGACTGTATCACAAGGTTCTAATAACCTATCGAACCAGCAAAACGATCAACAGACTTCAACAAGAAATCCATTTCAATTTAAAGATTTAGATTCATTGGCATTAGATTCATATCTAATTCCAAAATATACATTTGATAAGTTTATTGAAGGAGATTGCAATCGATTAGGCCGTGCGGCAGGTATGGCTGTGGCCAATAAACCTGGATTAACTTCATTTAACCCACTGATGATTTACGGAGGAGTAGGATTAGGTAAAACACACTTAATTCAGGCAATCGGAAATCAGATTAAAGAAGAATTTCCAGAGAAATTTGTCTTGTATGTATCAACTGAAAAATTCACAAATCAATTTGTCAATGCGATTCGGAATAATTCAATTGAGACATTTACCAACTTTTACCTTCAGGTTGATGTATTAATTATTGATGATGTACAATTTCTTTCTGGAAAAGAAAAAACACAAGAAACGTTCTTTAATATATTCAATCATTTACATCAATCAGGAAAACAAATAATTCTGTCTTCTGACCGCGCACCTCGAGATTTGGCAGGTATGGAAGACCGTTTATTAAGTCGGTTTAAATGGGGCTTGACTGCTGATTTACAACAACCTGATTTTGAAACTCGTATTGCTATTATACAAAAGAAATTGCAGGACGATGGAATTCAAATCAATTTTGATGTTTTGGAGTACTTAGCGCATTCGATCCAAACGAATGTACGCGAGTTGGAGGGCGTCATCATCTCATTAATGGCGCAAGCCTCTTTAACTAGAAAAGAAATTGATCTGGAATTAGCCAAGTCAACATTAAAATCGATTGTCAACGATCAAGAAAAAGAACTTAGTGTCGACAATATCTTGGAGGCAATTACGACACACTTTGATGTAGATATGCAAACGCTTAAAGGAAAATGTAGAAAAAAACAAAATGTTTTTCCTAGACAAGTAGCCATGTACATGCTGAAGGAGCTTACAAATCTACCCTTAAAATCAATTGGTTATCATTTTGGGGGCCGTGACCATAGCACGGTTATTCATGCAGTACAATCTATTTCTGAGGCAATAGAATCCGACAAGAATGTAGAGAAAACGGTTAAAAAACTCTTTAATCGCTTTAATATAGCATTAAACTAAAAAAAGAGGCTTAGGCCTCTTTTTTTAGTTTACTAGATAAATCTATTCTTCTACAACGACATCTTTATCAATTAAAGCTTTATCGTCACCTTTGACCTTTTCCTTAATCTTTTGCTCAAGCTCATCCATCAATTCAGGATTATCCTTAATCAAATCTTTTACGGCATCACGGCCTTGTCCTAAGCGATTCCCATTATACGAAAACCAAGACCCCGACTTATCAACTACACCTAAATCTACACCCAAGTCAAGCACTTCACCTGCTTTCGAAATTCCTTCACCATACATAATATCAAACTCAACCACTTTAAAAGGAGGAGCCATTTTATTTTTCACAACTTTTACACGCGTACGATTACCTGTAATGGAATCAGCACTTTCTTTGATTTGACCAGCCCGACGAATATCTAAACGAACAGAAGCATAAAATTTCAGAGCATTACCCCCTGTAGTTGTTTCTGGACTTCCAAACATAACACCAATCTTATCACGTAGTTGATTGATGAAAATACAGCAACAACCCGTTTTGTTAATTGTACCAGTCAATTTACGTAAAGCCTGTGACATCAGTCGAGCCTGAAGACCCATTTTTGAATCCCCCATCTCCCCTTCTATTTCAGCTTTAGGAACTAATGCCGCAACCGAATCAATAACAATAATATCAATAGCACCAGAACTAATCAAATGCTCCGCAATCTCAAGTGCTTGCTCGCCATTATCTGGTTGTGAAATCAATAAATTCTCCGTATCAATACCTAGTTTTTCGGCATAAGATCGATCAAATGCATGTTCTGCATCGATAAAAGCAGCTAAACCACCCGCTTTCTGTGCCTCAGCAATACAATGTAAGGTTAATGTTGTTTTACCAGAGGATTCTGGTCCATAAATTTCTACTACACGACCACGCGGTACACCACCAATACCTAAAGCTAAATCCAAACCTAATGAACCTGTTGATATGACGGGAACATCCATAACTTTACTATCTGACAAACGCATCACAGTCCCTTTCCCGTAAGCCTTATCTAATTTTTCCAAAGTAGTCTGCAGTGCCTTTAATTTCTCAGCTGCAAGACCTTGTGCGCTGTCCGATTGTTTTGCCATGTTATATTTATTGATAATTTTGAATGTTCCTTGTAGATTTAATGTCTTTCATCTAAATCCAAACAAAAATAGGAAATACCACGTAATGAAAAAACAAATAAATTGATATTCTGTCGTCAAATAAATCCTTTGTAATTAAAACCAAGCTCTTGCAATTCAAACCATCTTTTTTCAGCAAACACTTACATGTAATTATCATATTATTGGTTACCATCCACCCAAGTATATGCCAAGAAAATTCCAGTATTTTAGCTAACGAACATTTAAAATACCGCATACATCTCGGTTTTATTAATGCCGCAGAAGCAACAATTCACACAAGTGGACAAACGCAACAAGTAAATGGCCAAGAAACTCGAAAAATTGAAATAACGGGTAAAACTGTTGGTATACTAGATATCATATCGCCCGTAGTTGATTATTGGTCTGCTTACCTAGATACCGACTCCCATCTACCAATTAAAACAGAGATGCGTAAAAAGGAAGGTCGATACCGAAAAACAGAAACAGTCATATTCGACCACGCCAATTTAATAGCTAAAATAAACTCACCACAAAACAAGCCAACAGTCAAAAATTTAGCAATAAATAAATCAACTTTGGATTTAATCGGGGGCTATTTTTTCTTACGCGATAAACCTTTAGGTGAAATGAAGATAGGCCAAAAGCAGAAAGCCAACATATTAGTTGACGGAAGTATCTATGAAATTTGGTTTATCGTGAAAGGATTCGAAAAAATCGAAAGTCCTTGGGGAAATAAAAATTGTATACGAACCACCTTAGTGCTACCAAAAAACAAGATGTTTAAAGAAGAGGATGCAATTCAACTGTGGATAACCAATGACAAATATCAGTTACCCTTCAAAATGGAAGTTAACTTAAAAATCGGGTTCCTTTCGATAGATTTAACCGACTATACGATTGAAAATAAAAATGTATACTAAGCTTTAGCTAGTGCTTTTTTGTATGCCACTAAAACACGCTCTCGTGCCATTTCATGATTTACAATAGGTTTAGCATAACTTAACTCTTGAAATTCTGGTACCCATTTACGAATGTATGCCAACTCACCATCAAATTTTTTAGTTTGTAGAGTGGGATTAAATACGCGAAAATAAGGAGCCGCATCGCAACCAGAACCAGCTGCCCATTGCCAACCACCATTATTGGCAGAAAAATCAAAATCTACTAATTTGGCAGCAAAATAGGCTTCTCCCCAGCGCCAATCAATCAATAAATGTTTGACCAAAAAACTCGCTACAATCATTCGAACACGATTATGCATAAATCCGGTCGCATTCAATTCTCGCATTCCAGCATCTACAATCGGATAACCCGTTTGGCCTTGCTTCCAAGCATCAAACTCTTCTTCATTATTTCGCCATTCCATACGATCATATTCTTTGCGAAAAGCATGACCAGTGGATATATGCGGAAAATGATGTAAAATGTTAAAATAAAAGTCCCGCCAAATTAATTCATTCAACCATACTTCTGATTTTCCTATCGCTCGCAAAACAAGACTTCGAATCGAAACTGTACCAAATCGCAAATGGACAGATAACCTACTCGTCCCCGGTAATGCAGGAAAATCCCTACGCTCTCCATAATTACGAATTAAATCATCTGCAACTGTTGGCTTAGGAAAAGCCAATCCCGTCGATTCAAATCCAATTGATTCTAAACTCAAAAAATCAAATTTCGCTGATAAATAGTTTTGAAGTACTTCAGAAGGAAACTGAACGATAGGTTCTGCACGAAGGCGCTCTTTCCATTTTCGCGAATAAGGAGTAAATACGGTATAAGGAGTCCCTTGTCCGCTTAAAACCTCATTTTTTTCAAAAATCGCTTGATCTTTATAGGTATGAAATTTAATTTGCTGAGATTCAGCCCAACGCATAATGACATCATCGCGATCACACCCATACTTCTCATAATCATGATTAGTGTAAATAGCACGAATCGTATACTGAGATTGTAAATTCTTAAATGCCTCCAATGGTTGCGCATGTAACACACAAAGATCTCCACCTTGTTTCTGAATATTCGATTTTAATTCAGATAAAGAATTATGAATAAACTCAACTCGGGCATCCCGGTGATCTTCCAACCGTTCTAAAATAGTGGGATCAAAAATAAATAGTGGCAATACGGGATTTTCTCTTTTCAGAGCTGCCCAAAGGCCATGATTATCCGTAATTCGTAAATCACGCCGAAACCAAAAAATAGAAACTGACTGCATAGGATAGTACTTACTAATTTAAAACCTGACTTTTTTCAAATTGTTTAAAATATACCTTGACAAGCCCCCCTTCAAAAGTGTATATTTGTAAAATTGCAAATTTTATGCACCAATTGCGCACGCAATTGGAATCATAAATTCATTTCAAACCCCATCCGAATGAAATTATCTGAATTCAGATTTGATTTACCACAAAACTTAATTGCTTTAAACCCCACAGAAAATCGCGAAGACGCTCGCATGATGGTCATTAACCGAAAGGAAAAAACTATTGAGCATAAGAAATTTACAGATATCGTAGATTATTTTGGAGATGGAGATGTTTTAGTAACGAACAATACCAAAGTTTTCCCTGCCCGTCTTTATGGAAACAAAGAGAAAACAGGCGCTCAAATCGAAGTTTTTTTGTTACGTGAATTAAACCGCGAACACCGTTTATGGGATGTATTGGTCGACCCTGCAAGAAAAATTCGAGTAGGAAATAAATTATATTTTGGCGATTCAGATTTAGTAGCTGAGGTTATTGATAATACCACATCGCGTGGCCGTACGATTCGTTTTTTATACGATGGCGATCATGAAGCGCTCATGGCGGCAATTCACGAATTAGGTGAAACGCCACTTCCAGATGAGATTCGTCTTAAGCGCGCGGCGACAGAAGAAGATCGTGACCGTTTTCAAACAATTTATGCAGAGCACGTGGGTGCGGTAGCAGCACCAACTGCCGGATTACACTTCTCCAAAATTATCATGAAGCGTATGGAGTTAAATGGAACCCAATTCACGCCACTTACTCTTCATATCGGATTAGGAACTTTTCGCCAAGTAGATGTTGAAGATCTTACAAAACATAAAACCGATTCAGAACATTTTATGATTAACCAAGATACATGTGATTATGTCAATCAAGCTATTGATGGCAAAAAACATGTGTTGGCCGTAGGAACTACAGTTATGAAAGCCTTGGAGTCATCTGTATCAGCTAGCGGTCACTTAAAACCGATTGATTCTTGGACAGATAAATTTATCTTCCCACCGTACGAGTTTAAAATACCAACTGCCCTTTTAACAAATTTCCATTTACCTGAATCTATTTTATACATGATGTCATGTGCTTTTGGTGGATATGATTTGGTTCAAGATGCATACCAACAAGCCATTAAGGAGAAATATCGCTTCTTCAGTTACGGCGACGTAATGTTAATAATTTAATTGTAAATGGGTTTATTTTGAAAAAAATAGCAATTATAGTTGCGGGAGGTAGCGGACAACGCATGAATTCGTCGGTACCGAAGCAATTTTTACTGCTTCAAAATAAACCCATTCTTTTTCATACCTTGGCAGCATTCAAAGCCGCCATTCCAGATATTGAATTAATTCTAGTCTTACCACAAGAACAATTTGATCATTGGGCCACTCTAGGAAAGAAATATCCTGAAATTCTTACACAAACTCCTCACAAATTAGTTGCCGGAGGAGAAACCCGATTTCATTCGAGCTTAGCTGGTATTCAAGCCATTACCTATGGGACTGAATGTTTAGTTGCAATCCATGATGGCGTGCGTCCATTGATAAGTAAACAAACGATCCAACACGCATTTGAGGAAGCATCCAAATACGGCAATGCGGTCGTTGCAATGCCATCAAAAGATTCAATTAGAATGTGGAACGACGAAAAAAAAGCATTTATAGCTGTAAATCGTGCCGATATACGTGTTATTCAAACACCTCAAGTTTTTAAATTAAACACGCTACGAAAAGCATACGCAAATGGATATAATTCCCATTTTACAGATGATGCGAGTGTTGTTGAAAATATAGGAGAACATATTCATGTAGTAGAAGGGACATATGCCAATATTAAAATAACAACGTCAGAAGATTTAGCGTTGGCTGAAATATTAAAAGGAGAAGTCAATGAATAAATCATGGAATTGGATTGGGACTCAAATCCTCAAATTCAAATTAGCCATTCTAGGTGTTTTATTTTTTACGACGATATGGTTAGCATACACAGCTAGCCAAATTCAACTTAGCTATGAATTAGCTAAAATTCTTCCTCAATCGAACGAACAATTTCAGTTGTACGAATCATTCAAGAAGAAATATGGTGAGGATGGCAATGTAATGGTCATCGGATTGGAAAATCCAAATTTGTTTAAACCAGCTGAGTTTGATGCATGGAATAACTTGTTTACCGAAATCAAAAAAGAGGCAGGCATCAAGTCCATGTTAGCATTACCCAATCTACCTGAAGTCTATATTGATACGACAAGAAAAATCTTTAAAACAAGACCTCTGTATGTGGGGTCAACAAATAGCTCGCAAGCTGAATTAGATTCATTAAAATCCAAAATCAACAAATTACCGATTTATCGAAATTTCCTTTTCACAGAAGATCTCCGGGTTCATTTGATGTTAATTACGCTTGATCAAAAGACCATCAACAATAAAAATAGAATTTCACTAGTTAAAAAAATCAAATCCCTTGGTGAAAACTATTCAGCTAATACAAAAAATAAGTTGCATTACTCTGGAATGCCATTTATCCGCACAGAATATACGTCACAAGTAACGAATGAATTGGTACTATTTCTGTTGTTGGCAATCGCAGTAACTTCCCTCATTTTATTTTATTTTTTCAGGTCAATTCAAGTTGTCTTTTTCGCGCTAATCGTAATTCTAATTGGCATCGTAGCCTCACTCGCAACTATAGTTCTTTTTGGATTTAAAATCACTCTATTATCGGGATTAATCCCCCCACTCATTGTGGTAATAGGCGTACCAAATGTCATTTTTTTACTGAACAAATACCACGAAAACTATGCTGAAACTAACGATAAAGAAGCATCACTGCTGGGGAGTATAGCAACTGTGGGCCGAACGTTATTTTTAGCGAATATTACTACGTCTATTGGATTTGGTGTATTTGCATTTACGGGTTCGGCCTTGCTGGTGGAATTTGGCATAGTCGCATCATTGAATGTCATGTTCACATTCTTATTGTCTTTGGTATTGATTCCTATCTTTTTTAGTTATTTAAATCCACCAAAGGCGAAAGATTTAGCTCATTTTGAAAGTAAGAGAATTAATCGATTCCTAACGCGCGTTGAATTTTGGGTATTTAAGCGTCGGAAAGTCATCTATAGTATCATTGGTTTTTTACTTGTTGTTTCTCTGTATGGTTTAAGCAAAATAGAGGCTGTAGGCTATATTGTTGACGATTTACCAAGAGAAAATGCTATTTATACCGATTTGAAATTTATCGAAACACACTTCAAAGGCGTTATGCCATTCGAAATTTCAATCGATGCACATGAATCAGACCGAGCACTTTCACCAGAAATCTTGGCAAAAATTAAACGAACTGAAAAACTAATAGGTCAACACCCTGAATTTACGCAGGGTCTCTCTTTAGTTACGGCAACAAAATACCTTTATCAAGTCTATCGGGGTGGAGATCCCAAATATTTTACCTTACCGGGAATTGATGAACTTTCAAAATTAAAAGATTTCCAAGGTAGCTTACAAGGGAAACAAAATTTATTCGCAGGTTTCTTAGATAAAGAAAAACGATTTACGCGTATAAGTTTTCAAATGGCCGATATTGGAACTGTCCGTACGCAAAAACTGTACGATGAGCTTCAGCCAAAAATTGATACTATTTTTCGAACTGATAGTGAATCAGGTGATATCTTACCTGCAAGTGATGCGCGGGCCTATGATGCAAAAATTACAGGAAACTCAGTAATTTATGCATTCCAAACAGCTTATTTGCAGACAAACCTGATAGAAAGCACAATTACGGCCATTATACTAATTTGTATTTTAATGGCACTTTTATTCCGCAGCTGGAAAATGGTCATTATTTCAACCATCCCATCCTTAATACCCTTACTTATTACGGCGGGGTTGATGGGATTCTTTCACATCGCATTAAAGCCAAGTACTATTCTAATTTTCTCTATTGCCTTTGGTATTTCAAGCGATGGAACCATATATTTTTTAACGCGATACAAGGAGGAGTGGTTTAAAAATTCAAATAATGTTGCCAAAGCAGTACAAATCACCATTCAAAAAACAGGTGTTTCCATGTTCTACACAGCCATGATCTTGTTTTTTGGGTTCTTTATTTTCACTGCATCAACCTTCAAAGGGACACAAGCACTTGGAATTCTCGTTTCCATCACGCTACTGATGGCTATGATTTGCAACCTTATTTTGCTACCAGCCTTTTTAATGGGTATGAATAAAAAAGAGACCAAGGCCTTCATCGAAGAAATTTAATGGGAAAACCTACGTCAATTTATACGTTGAATTTTGTACTTCTGTGTGTAAGTAATTTCTTGTTCTCAGCTAGTTTTTCAATGATTATTCCTGAATTACCTGATTATTTAGCTGGCCTTGGTGGGAAAGAGTATATCGGATATATCATCGCATTATTTACACTGACGGCAGCATTAAGTAGGCCATTCTCAGGGAAATTGACTGATCATATCGGGAGAATTCCCGTTATGGCATTTGGTTCATTGGTATGCTTTTTATGCGGCGGACTCTACCCAATTATCCATACAGTTCAAGGGTTTCTATTTTTGCGATTTTTGCATGGTATGTCCACGGGAACAAAGCCAACAGCGACAGCAGCGTATGTTGCGGATATAATTCCTGAGAATAGAAGAGGAGAAGCGCAAGGAGGATTAGGGATATTTACGGCTACCGGCATGTCTATCGGCCCTGCAATAGGCAGTTATTTAGCTAGTCAAATAGGCCTCCGAGAGATGTTCTGGATATCATCCGTTTTTGCCTTGTTATCAATTTTGATCCTATTGCGCATGAAGGAAACTCTTCCCAAATCCATGAAATCAAAATTATCAAGTAAACTATTTAAAATTGGTTGGAGCGATGTATTTGAACCTACTATATTACCCGTTTTTTGGATTATGTTATTTGTTTCCTTTTCATCTGGTGTTGTAGTTACCTTAATGCCAGACATTTCCAAAATAATTGGATGGCACAATAAAGGACTATATTTCACCATCTATACCATTTCATCCATCGTAGTCCGGATATTCTTTTCAAAAACATCAGATAAATATGGCCGTATTCCCGTCCTGCTCTATTCTGCACTCGTTTTAGCGGCAGCCATGTTTCTAATGGTTTTAGCACCTAGTCCTTTGACGGTCATTACCTCAGCTATTCTTTTCGGTTTTGCTTGGGGCTTTAACACCCCTACATTAGCAGCATGGACTACGGATTTAGCTAATAAAAACCACATAGGAAGAGCCATGGCTACCATGTATATTGCATTGGAGTTAGGCATTGGGCTGGGGGCTCTTTTTGCTGGCCAAGTATATCAAGGATTCGCTAAAAATATTCCTTTGCCATTTCTAATGAGTGGAATTTTAGCTATTATCGCCTTTATTTCTCTTTTAAAATACCGACACAAACTGGCATAAAATGACATTTAGCGAATATTTGCAATCTAAAAAAATCGACGAAATAAGCTTTTCTGCTAACGATAGTAGCACTTTTCACGCATGGAAAAATCTATTTGAACAAATAAGTGTAAGTAGCTTTACCGATCAAAAGAAATTTAAAATCAATCAGATTAGACGCAAATTTCTATTGATATCAGAAAAATAAACGTTAAAAAATAGTAAATTTTTAAAAAATCATATAACTATTAAAATTTTTACTTGTTTGATTTGAAAGCAATGTACAAAGCGAAGAACTTTGTATTAGAAAAAAAAGATGAAGCAAATGCAAGCAAGTGAATTAGAAAAGCTGTTTCCTGATGCAGCAAGTATCCCAAAAGAATTTGACCTAACTAGTCCCATTGAGCAACGTGAATACTTAGTCAATGGTGAAATGCGTCAATGGTCAGGAAAGACTCAAGATGTTTGGTCCCCTATTTATATCAAAACCAACAAAGGTTTAGAGCAAAAACGAATTGGATCTTATCCAATCACAGATGCTACAGATGCTATGGAGGTGTTGTATGCAGGAGTAAAAGCCTATTCCAATGGTCGGGGTGAATGGCCTTCTATGTCGGTAAGCCAACGAATCGAGTGCGTGGAGAAATTCACGCAAAAGATGATCCAAAAACGGGATGAAGTTGTCAAATTACTCATGTGGGAAATTGGCAAATCACTGGCGGACTCTCAAAAAGAATTTGATCGGACAGTTCAATATATTTACGATACCATCGGTGCGTTAAAAGATATTGATCGTACGTCTTCAACATTTTTAATTGAAGAAGGAATTATTGGCCAAGTAAGACGCTCACCATTAGGCGTAGTTTTGTGTATGGGACCATTTAATTACCCCTTAAACGAGACATTTACAACGCTTATCCCAGCCCTAATAATGGGTAATACGGTTTTATTTAAACCCCCCAAACACGGCACTTTATTGCATTACCCATTACTTGAAGCATTTAAAGATTCTTTCCCTGCCGGAGTAATTAATACACTATACGGTCGTGGAAACTCCATCATACCTCAACTCATGGAATCTGGGAAAATTGACGTTTTGACGTTGATTGGATCTTCAAAAGTTGCCGATAAGCTTAAGAAAATGCATCCAAAG
This sequence comes from Spirosoma fluviale, assembly GCA_945883625.1. GTDB lineage: Bacteria > Bacteroidota > Bacteroidia > Cytophagales > Spirosomataceae > Aquirufa > Aquirufa fluvialis_E. Next base: position 8,637 of record CAMCXW010000007.1, on the reverse strand, counting down.
GTGAATCGTCTGCGTGCGATTTTAGGTCTAGATGCGAAAAATGCCGCGATTGTAACCGAAAGCGCACAACTAGATGTAGCCATCAATGAGTGTTTGTTAGGGTCATTATCATTCAATGGTCAGCGGTGCACAGCGATCAAAATTATCTTTGTGCATAAATCATTGGCAGAAGCATTTAACAAAGGATTAGCTGAAAAAATTGAAACCCTAAAATTAGGGATGATGTGGGAACCTGGTGTACAAATCACACCGCTACCCGAACCTAATAAACCTGCCTATTTGAAGGAGTTAATCGAAGATGCCAAATTACACGGTGCCACGGTTATCAATAAACATGGTGGAGAAAACTTCAAGTCAATCTTCTTCCCTGCTCTATTGTATCCTGTCAACAGTAAAATGAAAGTTTGGCATGAAGAACAATTTGGCCCAGTGGTACCTGTTGTTCCTTTTGAAGATATTTCTACCCCAATCGATTACATTCACGAGTCACCACATGGCCAGCAAGTCGCAATTTTCGGTACAGATGTGAATCAAATTTCAGCTTTAATTGACGAAACAGTCAATCAAGTATCGCGCGTAAATGTAAACGCACAATGTCAGCGTGGACCAGATTCATTCCCATTCACGGGCCGTAAGGATTCCGCCGAAGGAACACTATCCGTAACAGCGGCCTTACGATCGTTCTCGATTCGTACGGTGGTGGCTACGAAAGCGAACCAACTGAATAAAGATATTGTCAATCAAATTGTTGAGAACCAACAATCAAATTTCTTATCGACACGATTTATCTTGTAGCTTAACCTGTAAAACATAAAAAAGCCCTTGAAAATTTCAAGGGCTTTTTTTTTATAGATTAGCTCGCTGCACTTTAACCGCAGGGTCTGTGATGAATTCATCGTAGGTCATCAACTTATCTAAATTTGATTTAGCGCCTAACTCAATTACTCGATTAGCCACTGTATTAGTTAATTGATGATCATGACATGTAAATAACATGGTGCCAGTGAACTCAACCATACCATTATTTAAGGCAGTTATCGATTCTAGGTCTAAGTGATTTGTAGGCTCATCGAAAAGAAGCACATTGGCACCGGACAACATCATTCGCGAAAACATACACCTTTGCTTCTCTCCTCCTGATATCACCGTACATTTTTTCAAGGCTTCTTCACCAGAGAACAACATACGGCCTAAAAATCCACGAATAAAACTCTCGTCTTTTTCAACTGAATATTGACGTAACCAATCGACTAAATTCATGGAATCATCCTTAAAGTAGTTGGCATTATCATTCGGTAAATAGGTCTGAGTGGTCGTTACTCCCCATTTAAAATCTCCAGAACTCGCTTTACCTTCACCCATCAAAATATCAAATAGCGCAGTAATGGCTAATGAATCTTTGGCTAAAAAAGCAACTTTATCGCCTTTATTAATCGTAAAAGAAAGATTTGTAAATAAAGGAACGCCTTCCTCCGTAGTGGCCGACAATTTTTCCACACTCAATAACTGGTCTCCCGCCTCACGCTCTGGCTTAAAGTTGATGAACGGATATTTACGAGAAGACGGTTTTATATCATCCACCTGTAACTTTTCTAACATCTTTTGACGTGAAGTCGCTTGCTTAGATTTCGCCACATTAGCAGAGAACCGACGAATAAATTCTTCCAATTCTTTTCGCTTCTCATCCGTTTTTTTATTCTGATCGGTCCGTTGACGTGCGGCCAACTGAGAGGACTCGTACCAAAATGTATACGTACCGCCATATAATTGAATCTTTCCGAAATCTAAGTCGGCAATATGTGTACACACATTATCCAAGAAATGACGATCGTGAGAAACTACAATAACAGTATTTTTGAAGTTTTGCAAAAAGCCTTCTAACCATAAAATGGAATCAATATCCAAGTTGTTAGTTGGCTCATCCAATAATAAAATATCAGGATTTCCAAAAAGTGCTTGGGCTAAAAGTACTTTCACCTTTTCAGAACCATTTAAATCACGCAACAAAGTGTAATGAATGTCTTCTTTAATACCTAAGCCACTCAATAAAGTAGCTGCTTCCGATTCGGCTTCCCAGCCATTTAATTCAGCAAACTCTGCCTCTAAATCTGCAGCTTTATTTCCATCTGCCTCAGAAAAGTCCTCCTTCATGTAAATGGCATCCTTTTCAAGCATGAGGTCATACAAGCGCTTATTTCCCATGATGACAGTTTGTAATACGGGAGATTCTTCAAACTCGAAATGATTCTGTTTCAGGATAGACATTCGCTCTCCCGGATTCATACTAATATTACCAGTTTGAGATTCAATTTCACCTGAAAGAATTTTCAAGAAAGTGGATTTCCCTGCACCATTTGCACCAATAAGACCATAACAGTTTCCTTCCGTAAACTTGATGTTTACTTCCTCAAATAAAACTCTTTTCCCAAAGCGCAGGGATACGTTAGACACTGATAACATGAAGAATGGATTAAATAGGCCGCAAAATTACTCAATTTGTTCCTAGAAAAAAAGGCTAAATCATATCTTAATTGCTATTTTTTTTGCAATTTCGGGCAATTTGAAAAATCAACCTGTGAAAGGAAATACAATTCCAGTTCAAGCTAAAACTCCCATTTCACTTTCGATACAACTCGAGAAAGCAGGTCTTCGTTTCAAAATTGATTCAAATGATGCTTTGTTTCCTTGGAATTCTACACAAGTATCAATTAAAAATTGGCTTTTAGATCAATCAATTCAAATCCGATTGATTCAACATATTTCTGTTGAACTAACAACCGAGTTATTTTTACTTACGCCTTTGGAATTTGATTCACCTATTTACCGACTTGGCTTCTTGGAAAAAGCACTAGGTGAAGGTGTAATCGACGGCCATGAAGTGCATGAACAGGCTGTAAATTTTGCTCAGGCGAACCTTTTATTCTTAATCCCGAGTGTTTGGAAAGATTTTTTAGTGTTGACTTTCCCCCTAGCACAAATTCACTATTCACATTTATTAGCTAATGAATTAGCTAAAACAAAGGCTTATATTTATCCGCGAATACAGCTACATTTATTTGAAAAATCAGTACTAGTGATTTTGATTCAACAAGGCCAGTTGCAACTAGCTAATGTTTTTCCATACGAATCGCCAACTGAACTTGCATTTTATCTACACTCTATTCGAGAAGCTTATGAAATTCAGTGGACAATCGAAACATTTCAATTACGTGGACCTGAGCACACAAATTCAATTTTAAGACAAAGCTTGATTGAGCTGGAGATTCCTATCGAATTAATTTAATATGATGCCAAAAACAGCATTTTTTCCCGGATCTTTTGATCCATTTACCAAAGGACATGAAGATATTGTCCTGAGAGCCTTGGCTTTATTTGATGAGGTTGTTATCGGTATAGGTCAAAATTCAAATAAGTCACGCTATTTTTCATTAGACAAAATGAAACATTACATCGAGACTACGTTTAAAGATAAACCAGTTCGGGTAGTTACCTATCAAAACTTGACGGCCAATGTGGCGAAGGAAGTGGGAGCTAAATTTATCATCAGAGGACTTCGAAACACAACTGATTTCGAATATGAAAACTCAATTTCACAAGTGAACAGACATATCAACCAAGAATTAGAAACTGTATTCTTGATTACATCACCACACTTAGCGCCAATTAGCTCAACGATTATACGTGATTTGCATCGATATGGAAGTGAAATAGGGGAATACTTACCTTATACCTTAGATGGTATTTGAGCTTGATTTACGATGAATTGTTGGATTACATAACGGATCGAACTATACGTATCCGACACGACTTTATTCATTTTATCTTGTGCAATCCATTCGACACGTTCAATATTTTCCTCTAATTGTGGCTTTAATTTTCCCGACTGCTTGGATTCCATTACATACCACTTTGTTTTTTTCAAAATGCGTTCATTCTTGAATGAATAGGTATGATATGTGGTACATACCTTTGAAATTAGGTCTGCTGCCACATTACACTCTTCAAAAACTTCACGAACCGCTGCTTTTCTAAAATTTTCATTTTTCTCCAATTTCCCTTTCGGCAAATCCCATTTACCTAAGCGGTAAATCCAAAGAACCTGATTTTGCGGATTAAGTACGACACCACCGGCTGCTTCAATAACCTGATAAAGTGAACAAATCCGCTTCTGCAGCTCTTTTTTTTGATCCGTCAAAATATATAAGGAATGAAAATCAAAAGGCTTGTCGGCATGCAACTCGGTAATAATTTTTTCCATCTGGTCTGGCCCCACGTTCAATAAGCATGTGTGCCCCTTGAAATCAGCAATTTTAATCGGCTTCAAACGAACATCTAAAATCACATCGTAATCTTCCATGGGAGGATACAAACTATTTTTTGATTTCTTGATAAGGCGTATGGGGCGATCGTTGATAAAAATGACCATGAATGGATTTTAATTTTGGCAAAAATAGAATTAAATACTGATAAGATAATCTGAATACTTATTTTTGTGAAATCAATTATTGAAGAAACTAAAGCATGCAGAATTTAACTATTTCACAAGAAGTCGCACATCATCTTTTACGCATTCAAGCGATTCGGTTACGACCAGACCAACCGTTTACTTGGGCATCAGGCTGGAAGTCACCTATTTATTGTGACAATAGAATCTCACTTTCAGATCCTGAGGCTAGAACCTACATCAAAAACAGCCTTTCGGCAGCAATTAAAGGCTATTTCAAGGACGTTGATGTCATTGCAGGAGTTGCCACAGCGGGGATTGCACAGGGCGCTTTAGTGGCAGATTTGCTTGACTTACCTTTTTGCTATGTACGCCCAGAGCCCAAAAAACATGGCATGGGAAACCAAATTGAAGGAAGTATCAAGCCAGGTCAAAAAGCTGTATTGATTGAAGACCTAATTTCAACCGGTGGAAGTTCCCTTAAAGCTGCAGATGCATTACGTTCGGAAGGTGTCGAAGTACTCGGTATGGTTGCCATCTTTACCTACGGTTTTGAAATTGCTTCTGAAAATTTCAAACATGCGAGTGTCCCATTTTATACACTCAGCAACTACGATGTGCTTGTAGAAGAAGCGGTTAAATTAGACTATATCTCAGAAACACAATTGGTCACCCTGCAAGATTGGCGTGTGAACCCAAGCGAATGGCGTAAATAAGCTATTTTATCCGATACATATAACCAGGTAAGGCTTTCACCAAACCTTGGAACTCCAGATTTAATAAGGTAATCGCCAAATCGGTTACCTTTTTTTGTGCCCGCCAGGCAAGTTGATCTAACGTGCATTCCCCTTCTTTGACTAAAATTGCCATGACTTGAGATTCGTCATCCGTCAACCTGCTCCAGGAAACCTGTTTTTTCGGCTGAATTCGATCGCCTGCTTCTCCCCAATTCATCTGCAAGGCTAATGCTTCCCAACTCGTATAAATGGTCGCTTTATGTTTTTGAATTAAGGCATTACACCCTTCAGAAAATATTTTTTCCAAATTTCCTGGAACAGCAAAAACTTCTCGATGATAATTATTAGCATAATCTGCCGTGATTAAGGCTCCTCCTTTTTCAGCTGCTTCAACGACTACAGTCGCATCTGTCATCCCGGCTATGATTCGATTACGCAATGGAAAAAAACGCGGATCAGGCTTTTGATGTAAGGGATATTCTGATAATACACCACCACATTGTACCATTTGGTCCAAAAAACGCTTATGCTTAGCCGGATACACATAATTAAATCCACCCGCCAACACAGCTATATTCTCTAGCCCTAAGTCAATGCAATGCTTATGCACTTCAATATCAATTCCATAAGCAAGCCCGCTCACAAATACGACCGGACAGCCAATTGATTGTTCAATTAATGATTGAGTCATCCTTTTTCCATAATCCGTGGCCTTCCGTGTGCCCACAACCGCTAAGCTACGCGCTTGATTTAAATCAGAACTTCCTTGAAAATACAGGACCAATGGCGCATCATAAATATGTTTTAATCGATCCGGATATAATACATCTAAATAAAAAAGGATGGTAATTTGACTTGAGTCGCATGCCCGCAAAATCGATTCTGCTTCATGTAAGTATGTCTTTTGAAAAACAGACTCAGCCAAAATAGGACCTATATGAGGAATTTTTTGCAGGTCAATGCGTGAAGCTTGAAAAATAGCAGAAGCAGAGCCCGCATAAGAAACGAGCCTTCGTGCATTGACTACACCTATTTGCGGAATACGCGACAGAGCAACTTGATAGAATTTTTCGGACGATTGCATGGACTAGGATTTCCACGAAACTACGCACCGACTATTCTAATTCCTGAGATAAAACTTGTAAAAAATCACGAATATCAGTTAACTGATTTATTACAACTTGATTGGGATTTTTAACAGCTCCTTTGTTATTTAGCGCTTGTTTAGCTCCTTCAATAGTCAGGCCTTTGACATCGATCATGTCCACTAACACCTTGATTTTATCAATATCAACCTGCGTATACTTACGTATTCCAGTTCCTGTACGCTTTGGTAAAAGGTGCGGAAATTGTGCTTCCCAATACCGCAACTTGGATGTATTGACTTTAAATAGCTTGGCTACTTCAGAAATCGAATAATATTGCTTATCTAAATCCATGCGAGGAACCAATAAAATCAACAAAAAAACCTAATTTTGCGATTCTTGTCAAAACAAAAATAAACAAGATGACGCATTAAACCAATCCATTACCAAAATTAGCCCAAATGACTTCTTCGGAGATCCGCCAACAGTTCTTAGATTTTTTTCAATCTAAAGGTCACTTAATTGTTCCTTCAGCCCCATTGGTAGCTAAGAATGACCCTACCCTATTATTTAATAATTCAGGTATGTCACAATTCAAGGATTTTTTCTTGGGTAATGGAACTCCTCCGTCGAAACGTATCGCAGACACGCAAAAATGTCTTCGTGTTTCGGGAAAGCACAACGACCTCGAAGATGTAGGATTCGATACCTACCACCACACCATGTTTGAAATGCTTGGCAATTGGTCATTTGGTGATTATTTTAAGCAAGAGGCTCTTACGTGGTCCTGGGAATTACTGACAGAAGTATTCAAATTACCTAAAGACCGTATCTATGTATCCGTTTTTGAAGGTGATAAAAAAGATGGTGTACCTTTCGATCAGGAGGCTTTCGATATCTGGAAAGCGATCGTAGGTGAAGACCGCATCATCTACGGAAATAAAAAAGATAACTTCTGGGAAATGGGCGAAACAGGCCCATGCGGACCTTGCTCAGAAATCCATATCGATTTACGCAATGCAGACGAGGCTGCCAAAGTTTCCGGAAAATCATTAGTCAATGCAGATCATCCGCAAGTCGTTGAGATTTGGAACAATGTATTCATGCAATTTGAGCGTATGTCGGACGGTTCATTAGTTCCACTACCCAATAAACACGTAGACACGGGAATGGGATTTGAACGCCTTTGCATGGCGATTCAAGGGAAGCAATCCAATTATGATACCGATGTGTTCCAAGGAACCATTCAATATTTAGCCCAAAAAGCAGGTAAGCAATACGGGGATGAAAAATGGGCAGATATCGCACTACGCGTCATTGCTGACCACATTCGAGCGATTGCTTTCTGTATAGCTGATGGCCAGTTGCCATCTAATGCAAAGGCTGGCTATGTTATCCGTCGTATATTACGTCGGGCTGTTCGTTACGGATATACCTATCTAGGCTTCAAAGAGCCATTTATGCACGAATTAGTCCCTTTATTGGCTAAACAATTCACCGGTGTATTTGATGAACTAATTGCCCAAGAAGCATTCGTTGCCAAAGTGATTTACGAAGAGGAGGTATCTTTCTTGCGTACCTTATCCACAGGTCTAATTCGACTTGACAAATTAATGGAAGACTGCTCCGGCAAAATTCTTTCAGGCGATGACGTGTTCGAACTAAATGACACCTACGGATTCCCGATAGATTTAACGGCATTAATTGCGCGTGAAAAAGGCATGGATATTGACGAAGCTGGATTTAACAAGGCTTTACAAGAACAAAAAGCACGCTCACGTAAAGACGCAGGGGCAAGTGCCGAGGATTGGATGATTGTCCGTGAAGGAGAAGAAGTTTCATTTGTTGGCTACGATCAATCCCAAACAAGCACACAGGTTTTAAAATATCAAAAGATTCAAAATAAAGGTGGTGTACAATATAAAGTTGTCCTAGAAACAACTCCATTCTATGCAGAATCAGGCGGACAAATAGGTGATACAGGAACCTTGACGTTCAAACCTTCTGGGATCACATTACAGGTAATTGACACTAAAAAAGAAAACGACTTGATCGTCCATTTTTTAAGTGATGCGCGCATTGAACAATTAGCTGGAGATGCAGAGGTGATCGCTCATATTAATACTCATCGGAGAAGAACAATTACACAAAACCACACAGCAACGCATTTACTACAAGCTGCTTTACAAGAAGTATTAGGTAAACACGTGGCACAAAAAGGCTCCCTCGTCAATGAGGCCTTGTTGCGTTTTGACTTTTCTCATTTTCAAAAAGTCACCGACGAAGAAATTCAACAAATTGAACAAATCGTTAATGCCAAAATTGCAGAGAACATTCCCTTGTTAGAGGAACGCAATGTACCAATCGCACA